>NZ_JAMYLM010000019.1:0-116791 GCF_040317995.1 Mesorhizobium sp. M1334 | reverse complement strand
CCAGCAGTGGCGGGCCAAACGCCAGCCGCGGATGCGGCTTGAGCCACATCGGCTGGTGTTTATCGACGAGACCGGAACCACTACGAAGATGACGCGCCTGCGCCGTCGCTGCCTGAAGGGCCAACGGCTGCGTTCAAAGGCACCGTTCGGACATTGGAAGACGCAGACCTTCATCGCCGCCGAATCTGTGATGAGGGCCTTGCAAGCCTAGGCGAGGGTAGGGCGCTACGCCAGCTTACCGCTGACTTCGATCGGCCTCTCCGCTGTTTGCCGCCATTCTAGCACAAGTGGAGCGGATCGTAGCGCAGGGAACGCGCGCTGGCGCGCAATATCGCGCCATAGCGTAGAAGATGCGGTGGCTCCCCGGGCCGGATTCGAACCAGCGACCAACCGGTTAACAGCCGGTTGCTCTACCACTGAGCTACCGGGGAACAGAGGCTCTTGCGTGAGTGGGGCAGCCTATAGCAAACCCGTTTCGGCTTTGCAAAGAAGCATTTCGCATTTTTTCGACGCTTTTTGGCGCGAGGCTTCCTGGCAGTGGCCGGCAAGCGCCCTCATATGAGCTGTCTCTCGCCTGTCACGGAACGGAAAAGGCCGTTGCGGCTTTCTCCGGGTGGTAGTGCTACTGAAGCAAACGGATCGATATTTCACATGACGGCAATGAGCGACGACCAGCCACCGGCCCGGAAAATCTCGGTCTTCGGCCGCCAGTTCACCATGCCGCGCTCGCGCGGCCTCCGGATTGCGATCGGCGTCGTGCTGATCATCGGCGGCATTCTCGGCTTCCTGCCGATCCTGGGTTTCTGGATGGTGCCGATCGGATTGCTGGTGCTGTCCTACGAATTCGCGTTGGTGCGCCGTCACCGGCGCCGCTTCGTCGTCTGGTGGGAGCGACGCCGCCGGCCGGATTGAGGTTGCCCTGCTGACAGGCGGGAAACAGGGCAATTGTTTGAGAGCGGCGTGGTCATCACCGAGGCTGGTCGAAACAGCTTTCCAGGCGCTCGCAGAGCTCCTTGAGAACGGCGGTAGCCGATGCCAGCCGCGCCCGGTCGCGCGGCGGCAGGCTGTTTGCGCCTTCTATGCTGAGGCGATCGATGGCATAGCGCACAAGCTCTGCAGACTGCGACAATCCGCGCGGTGTGCCGTCTTTCGTAGCTGCTCGACCCATGGCGGAACTCTCCTTTCTGCCCAACGTGGCCGCCGGTTTCGGGTTCCTGTCGCCGAGGATCATCCTTAACGATAAGCTAATATGTTATTGCTAGCATGGCATTGCATTGATAAGCAGTGCCTCGATGTCGGAAGAACCGTTGGGAATGCATGGTAGCCGCTTGACGGCATTTTCGCCGCAACCTATTGGAGCCGGGTGGAACGCTGGGAGCAATGAGGCCTCGTGGCGGAGTGGTTACGCAGAGGACTGCAAATCCTTGCACCCCGGTTCGATTCCGGGCGAGGCCTCCAATGCCCGAGCTCCCGCGCGTCAGCGCCAGGGGGCTTCAGTTCCGGTCGAAACAGCCGCGGCCTCTGCGCGGCAAGCGGATGGTTGGAACATGAGCGCTGATTTTGCCGAACGCCGGGTGAAGATGGTCGACGGCCAGATCCGCACCACCGACGTGACCAGCGCACCGCTGCTCGAGGCTATGCTTGTCGTGCCGCGCGAGGCCTTTGTTGCCCCCGGCCAGCGTGACCTTGCCTATATCGACGAGGACATCCGCATTGCCGATACGGCCGATGGTCCGCGCTATCTGATGGAACCGTCGCCATTGGCCAAGCTGATGCAACTGGCCGACATCGGCCCAAGCGATTCGGCACTCGATGTCGGCTGCGGCACCGGCTACGCGGCGGCGATCCTGTCGCGGCTGGCAAGGTCCGTGGTCGCGCTGGAAAGCGATCCGGCGCTGGCCGAGACTGCCACTTCGACGCTTGCGGCGCTGGGTTGCGGCAATGTCACCGTGGTCCAGGGACCGTTGCCGCAGGGGCATGCCGACAAGGCGCCTTACGACGTCATCCTGATCGGTGGCAGCGTCGGCGAGGTGCCGGCGGCGCTGTTCGACCAGCTTGCCGAAGGCGGCCGACTCGTCGCCGTGGAAGGGCAGGGCAATTCGGGCGTAGCCCGGCTTTTTTTTAAGACTGGGGGGGTTGTAACGGGAAGACGCGCATTTAATGCGGCAATTAAGCCACTACCGGGATTCGAACGCATTCCCGCCTTCGAATTCTGAGTGATTTTGCCTTGCAGCGAAGGCGCTGTCATGATCGCTTGCGTTTGAACAATCGTTGCTGATCTGCATAACCGGGCGTTTCTGGGGGCTTTCAGCGGGGGGAACGATAAAAAACGCGGCGCCGGCTGATCAGAAGGAGAAGCCAGCGTGGCGCAGTTCCCGTGCAAAACGAATGAGGGAATATAACGTGCCGTCTGTACGCAAGTTACTTTTTACCGCCGTCCTCGTTTCGGCGACCGCGCTGTCTCCACTGGCCGCCTCGGCCGAAACCATTCTCGGGGCCCTTTCAAAGGCCTATCAGAACAATTCCTCGCTCAATTCGACACGCGCCGGCGTCCGCGTCACCGACGAGGGCGTTGCCATCGCCAAGTCCGGCTGGCGCCCGACCATCACCGGTTCCGGAAGTATTGATTATTCCAGCAGCCATCTCAATGCGCGCGGCAATGCCCCCGGGTTGAACCGTAGCATCAGCCTGACGACGGGCAATTTTGGCGTTGAGATTGACCAGACGCTGTTCGACGGTTTTCAGACCAGGAACAATGTCGCGGCCGCCGAAGCGCGGGTCCGCGCTTCGTTCGAAAGCCTGCGCAACGCCGAAGAAAACACTCTTTTCAACGCGGCAAGTGCCTATATGGACGTTATCCGCGACCGCCAGGTCGCCGTGCTGACCGAACAGAATCTGCAATTCCTAACCGAACAGGCGCGTGCGGCGCGGTCGCGCTTCGACGTCGGCGAAGGTACGCGCACCGACGTCGCGCAAGCCGACGCCCAGCGTGCCTCCGCGGTGGCGCAGTTGAGCGCCGCCCGCGCGACGGCGCTGGCAAGTGCCGCGACCTATCGCCAGATCGTCGGCGACGAGCCGGGCAGGCTCAGGCCGGCTGCGCCGGTGTCGAAGCTGTTGCCGTCGAGCCTCGATGCGGCGATCGCGATCGCGTCGGCCGAGCATCCGGCCATTCTCGCCACCGCGCATCTGGTCGACGCGGCGGCGTTTTCGGTGAAGTCGGCGGAAGGCGCGCTGCTGCCGCAGCTCTCGGCGTCGGCGGGTGTTTCGAGCGCCTATCGCCACACGCAACCCCCCGACTTCGGCGCGGGTCAAGACGGGACGACCACTTCGGCCAGCATCGGCGCGACACTGACCGTGCCGATCTATTCCGGCGGCCGCACTTCGGCACTGGTTCGCCAATCAAAGGAATCACTTAGCCAGGCCCGTATCGAGGTCGATGTCAGCCGCGACACCGTGCGCCAGGCTGTGACCTCCGCATGGTCGCAATACACCGCCGCGCAGCAAAGCGTCACGGCCAACCGGCAGGTGGTCGCCGCGGCACAGCTTGCCCTGAACGGCGTCATCGAAGAGCGCAATGTCGGCCAGCGCACCACGCTCGACGTGCTCAACGCGCAGGCGACCCTCATCACCGCCAAGATCAATCTTGTCAGCGCCGAACGCGATGTGGTGGTGGCAAGCTATGCCATCCTCTCGGCGGTTGGCCATTTGTCGGCAGACCGGCTTGCGCTCAACGTGACGAAGTACAGGCCCGAAGAGCATTACAACGCCGTCAAGGACAAGTGGATCGGCCTGCGCACGCCGGACGGCCGCTGATCGCCAGGCCGTGTCTTCAGCCCGCGCTCGAACGACGCGCGGGCTTCAACTCCCGACCCTAATCTGTTGAAAATCCGAGATGTCGCCAGATTGGGGATTCTCGCAAGGCGTTCCGTCGGTTACGCTGTTGCCATGATTCGAATCCGGCGTTTGCCGGACAGGAAATCTGAGAACGAGTCACAAGGGCGGCGGATGTGACGATGGCGACGGCGAGCAGCGTACAGCGCGAACCTTCCATGGAAGAGATACTGGCTTCCATCAGAAGGATCATCGAGGACAGCGATACCGGCCGCAAGCAGCCGGGCGAAGCGGACGAGCTGCGCCAGGATCTGCAACCGGCACCGGCAGCCGGACGCACGGCGGAGGCGGATACGTTCCGCTCCGAACTGCGCGGCGGACTGGAGATCGCCAAGCCGGCCACGCGGGCCGAGGCGCAGCCAACGGCCGCACCGGTTATTGAGCGCCTGGAAACGCCGCTGCGCCCCGGCCCGGTAAAAGCACCGGTGACGCTGGCTGAGGTGAACGCCGCTCCCGCACCGGCCGCAAAGCCGGATCGGCCTGCGATGGCCAAGGCTGCCGAGACGACCGACACCATCATTGCCGATTGGCGGCGCGAGATCGCTGCGGTCGGCGACGCGATGGCCAAGCCGGAGCGCGCCGAGCCACCCAGACCGGACGCCGAGCCGAAAGCCGAGGTTTTCGAGGAGGAGGCGAGTGCCGGACCTGCGTCGGAGCCTTCGGAAATTGGGCCGGAGCTTTCGGAGGGCGGCCCGCAACCTTCGGAACTCGGCCCGGAACCTTCGAAAATCGGATTGGCGCGTCCGGCGGCCAGCGAGCCGCCGCCCGCACGCCCGGCGATCCTTTCGGAGCATACGGGCCGGCAGGTTGCCGCCGCCTTCGGCGAGCTTTCCGACGCGTTTGCCAGCCGCAGCAAGAAGACCTTCGACGAGATGGCTGAAGAGATGCTGCGGCCCATGTTGCAGGACTGGCTGGACAACAACCTGCCGACGCTGGTCGAGCGGCTGGTGCGCGAGGAAATCGAGCGCGTCGCGCGCGGCGCACAGTAGCAGTTCGGAGGAGACGCCGCCGATAGGCGGCTCGACCGGCGAATTGTCGAAGTCGGCGCTGCCCCTCATCCGCCTGCCGGCACCTTCTCCCCGCATAGTGACGGGGAGAAGGGGCTGGCCGCAACCTCGGCATTCTTTCCGCAACGCGGGAGGTTGACGAAATCGTTCGCGAAGGTGTCTTTCGCCCCGTCACCATACGGGGAGAAATGCCCGGCAGGGCAATGAGGGGCGGTGCAAACCTGAAGCGATTGCCTTGCAACATTCAGTCCGCGAGTTGCACCGAACCATCCCGGCGCTATCTATTGGCCATGCCGCCCTTGCGGTTGACTTGGCAACAACCTTCCGATTTACACCGGACCACAAATTCCGGACAGCGCGGACCGTTTTCCCATGCTCGAAAAGACCTACGACGCCAAAGCCGTCGAGCCGAAGATTGCCAGGATCTGGGAAGAGGCCGACGCGTTTCGGGCCGGCGCCGGGGCCGAGGAGGGGGC
The DNA here is from genome assembly GCF_040317995.1 of Mesorhizobium sp. M1334. Lineage (NCBI taxonomy): Bacteria > Pseudomonadati > Pseudomonadota > Alphaproteobacteria > Hyphomicrobiales > Phyllobacteriaceae > Mesorhizobium > Mesorhizobium sp. M1334. Next base: position 111,417 of record NZ_JAMYLM010000019.1, on the reverse strand, counting down.
TGAAGCCTTCACCATCGTCATCCCGCCGCCGAACGTCACCGGCTCGCTGCATATGGGCCACGCGCTTAACAACACGCTGCAGGACATTCTGGTGCGCTTCGAGCGCATGCGCGGCAAAAACGTGCTGTGGCAGCCGGGGATGGATCATGCCGGCATCGCCACGCAGATGGTGGTCGAGCGCCAGCTGATGGAAAAGCAGATCCACCGCCGCGACCTAACGCGCGATGAGTTCATCGACAAGGTGTGGGAGTGGAAGGCAGAATCCGGCGGCGCCATCCTCAACCAGCTGAAGCGGCTCGGGGCCTCGGCCGACTGGAGCCGGGAGCGCTTCACCATGGACGAGGGCCTGTCCAAGGCCGTGCTCGAAGTGTTCGTGACGCTCTACAAGGAAGGGCTGATCTACAAGGACAAGCGCCTTGTGAACTGGGACCCGAAGCTGTTGACCGCCATCTCGGATCTCGAGGTCGAGCAGCAGGAAGTCAACGGCAACCTCTGGCACTTCCGCTATCCGGTCGAAGGCATGACCTTCGATCCGGAAAATCCGAAGACCTTCATCACCGTTGCGACGACCCGCCCGGAGACGATGCTGGGCGATACGGCTGTCGCAGTCCACCCCGACGACGAGCGTTTCCGGCATCTTGTCGGCAAGAAACTCATCCTGCCGATCGTCGGCCGCAGGATCCCGGTGGTCGCGGACGAGTATTCCGATCCCGAAAAAGGCAGCGGTGCGGTCAAGATCACGCCGGCGCATGACTTCAACGATTTCGAGGTCGGCAAGCGCCACCGGCTGCCGGCGGTCAACATCCTCGCCGTCAATGCGGCGGTGAGCCTCAAGGACAATGAGGACTTTCTCGCCGGACTGGAAGGGACGCCGGAGCACCAGGCCGTATGGGACAGCCTCGACGGCCTGGACCGTTTCGACGCGCGCAAGAAGATCGTCGAGTTGATGGAGGCGGGCGGCTTTCTCGAGAAGGTCGAGCCGCATCGCCACACGGTGCCGCACGGCGACCGCGGCGGCGTGCCGATCGAGCCGTTTCTGACCGACCAATGGTATGTCAATGCGGCGGAACTGGCCAAGCCGGCGATCGCCTCGGTGCGCGAGAGCCGCACCAATTTCGTGCCCAAAAACTGGGAAAAGACCTATTTCGACTGGATGGAGAACATCCAGCCCTGGTGCATTTCCCGCCAGCTCTGGTGGGGCCACCAGATCCCTGCCTGGTATGGGCCGGACGGGCATGTCTTTGTCGAAAAGACCGAGGAAGAGGCCCTCGGTGCCGCCGTCGAATATTATCTGGCGCTGGAAGGGCCGTGGAAGGCCTGGGTCGAGGACAAGCTCGAGAATTTCCAGCCTGGCGAGATCCTGACCCGCGACGAGGACGTGCTCGATACATGGTTCTCGTCGGCGCTGTGGCCGTTCTCGACGCTTGGCTGGCCGGACCAGACGCCGGAACTGAAGACCTATTACCCGACCGACGTGCTGGTGACCGGTTTCGACATCATCTTCTTCTGGGTCGCCCGCATGATGATGATGGGCCTGCATTTCATGGATCAGGAGCCGTTTCATACCGTCTATGTCCATGCGCTGGTTCGCGACAAGAACGGGCAGAAGATGTCGAAGTCGAAAGGCAACGTCATCGATCCGCTCGAGCTCATCGACGAATACGGCGCCGATGCGCTGCGCTTCACCTTGACGGTGATGGCAGCGCAAGGGCGCGACGTTAAGCTCGATCCGGCCCGCATTGCAGGTTATCGCAATTTCGGCACCAAGCTGTGGAACGCGACGCGCTTCGCCGAGATGAACGAAGTGGCGCGCGACGACGATTTCTGGCTGCAGGACGCCAAGCTGGCGGTCAACCGCTGGATCCTGACGGAGCTGACGCGAGCCGCGCGGGACATAACCGACGGCATCACCTCATACCGCTTCAACGATGCGGCGGGTGCCGCCTACCGGTTCGTCTGGAACCAGTTCTGCGACTGGTACCTGGAACTGCTGAAGCCGGTGTTCATGGGCACCGACGAGACCGCTAAGGCCGAGAGCAGGGCATGCGTCGCCTTCGTGCTGGACGAGATCTATAAGCTGCTGCATCCGATGATGCCGTTCATGACCGAGGAACTGTGGGCCGAAACCGCCGGCGAGGGCAGGCAACGGCCATCGCTGCTTTGTCATGCGGCATGGCCGTCGCCCGATTTCGAGGATGAGGCGGCCGCCGCCGATATCAACTGGCTGGTCGATCTCGTCTCCGGTATCCGCTCGGTGCGTTCGGAGATGAACGTGCCGCCGGCGGCGATCGCACCGCTCGTGGTGATCGGCGCCAACGAAACGACACGCGAAAGGCTCGAGCGTCAGGGCTCGGCCATCAAGCGCCTGGCGCGGGTCGGCGACATCTCGCTCGCGGAGGCGCCACCCAGGGGATCCGCCCAGATCGTCGTCAACGAGGCGACCATCTGCCTGCCGCTCGGCAGCCTGATCGACCTTGCCGCCGAGGCAGCGCGCCTGCACAAGGAGCTTGCCAAGGTGACCGAGGAAATAGCGCGGCTCTACAAGAAGCTGTCCAACGAGAAATTCGTCGCCAATGCGCCGGAAGAGGTAGTGGAGGCCGAGCGTGAAAAACTCGCCGAATATCGCGAGGCGCAAGAGAAGCTTTCGGTCGCATTGGCGCGGGTGCGCGATGCGGGCTGATCAAACAAACTGGGCCGGCTGGCTGCAATAGATTCGCCGTTCACGAATCTGCTTTCCAGCTACGCTGCCTGCCACGAAAACAGGCATTCCGCAGCGTAAATCTTGAGGCAAACTGAATGTTTTTGCCCCATTGTTGCCATAATGTAACAATGGCCGGCTGGGCAGGCAAAATTCCCTGTTCCCTAGTGATTTAGGCGGTTTTCCCGAGTTTTCTCGTCGATTTGTATTGAGGCGGCCATTTTCCCGCCTCGGCAAGAAGGCCGACACCTTGTCGGAAATGCGTTCCGCCAACGTATACATGTACGCACGGCGAATTCGTTGTTGCGCCGTTAACCTGAATTGGTTCTAGCTTGATGCAAGGACATTTCGGGGAGGAGATTCATGTGTTGTTCGCGTCTAAAAGTGCTGCTGGGCGCGGGGGCTTTTTCGCTGGCTTTTGCCGGGACGGTGCAAGCCGGGGGCTTTGACCGGGGCGGCGTCAACATCGACCAGCTGTTCGACGCGGCGCCATATTCGTTCGATGCGGGCGTCACCTATGTTTCGCCACAGCGCAAACTGAAGAACGTGCAGCGTCTCGATGGCTCGGGTTTGTCGACATCGGCGGTGGACGTTGGTGGCGATTATGCGGTGCCGCATGTCGGTATCAAAGCCAACATCTTTGAGCCCGTAGACTGTCTTGCCACCTATACGAGACCGTATGGTGCGGACGCGAATTTCGGCCTGAACAACGCCTATTCGCCGACAGCGGTCAAATACGCCGTCGATACAGACGATTTCGGTCTCACCTGCTCCTATAGGGTGAACGTCGGCAAGGGCGCCATACGTTTCATCGGCGGTGTCTCCTACCAGCAGGTCGACGCGTTTCTTTCCCGTCAGACACTGCTCGCCTTCGGCAATACCGGTCTCGGCGTCTTCAAGCTATCCGACGAGGCATGGGGTTGGCGTGCGGGCGCAGCCTATGAGATCCCCGAGATCGCTCTGCGCGCCAGCCTGATGTACTCTTCGAGCTACAAATATGACGGGCTGTCGGGAACCGTCGACACGACCGGCTTCAGGGGTGCCTTTCCAGCGGATCTGATTCCCGGCTCTACCGGCGTGTACCCAGTCTCGGCGTCGGCTGAGATACCTCAAGCTCTGGAATTCAAGCTGCAGAGCGGCATAGCTCCTGGCTGGCTGGCCTTTGGTTCCGTCCGCTGGCAGGAGTGGAGCAAGCTTGGCGTCATTGCCATCAATGGCGTGCGCAGTCCGGTAACCGGTGCTCCCTCGCCCGTTTCATTCGATCTGCTTTATCGCGACGGCTGGACGGTCACCGGCGGTATCGGTCACAAGTTCACCGATCAATTGTCGGGCGTGGTTTCGCTGACCTGGGATCGCGGCACCTCGACGACCTCCGGCTATCAGTCGGATACCTGGGCCGTGGCCAGCGGCGTCTCCTATTCGCCGAACGATCAGGTCGAGGTCAGGCTCGGCGGCTCGATCGGTGTGCTGACGAGCGGGTCATCGACTTTCAGCGGTGTCGGCGACGAGGCAAATGCGGTCACCTACTCTTACGACAACGACCTGCTTCTCGCCGGTTCGGCTTCCGTCAAGATCAAGTTCTAACTACGGATTTTTAAACGACAAAACGGCCGGGCACTGCCCGGTCGGTTCGTTCGGCGCTCGTCCGGCATTCGGCGGCGCAACAATTGCCCCCAAGATGTTCGCTCCTGTAATTGTGACGTTTTGGCAACAGTTTCTGAACAACCCTCGCGCCACCCGGCCGCCCGGGAACATTGCCCATTTCCCGCCATAAACGCGGCGCACCTCGAATTTGTCTCGGGACACGCGCCAAAAGGCTAGGCGAAGAGGCAGGCCGCACCGCCCGCGGCAAGGACGAGTATGGACACCAGAGCGATCTCCAAGGCCAAGCTGCCGAGCCGCCACGTGACCGTTGGTCCCGAGCGGGCGCCGCATCGCTCCTACCTCTATGCTATGGGGCTGTCGGCGGCCGAGATCGCGCAGCCGCTGGTCGGTGTCGCCAGCTGCTGGAACGAAGCCGCACCCTGCAACATCTCGCTGATGCGCCAGGCGCAAGTGGTCAAGAAGGGCGTGGCGGCGGCCAACGGCACGCCACGCGAATTCTGCACCATCACCGTCACCGACGGCATCGCCATGGGCCATCAGGGCATGAAGTCGTCGCTGGTGTCGCGCGAGGTCATCGCCGACTCGGTCGAGCTCACCATGCGCGGCCATTGTTACGATGCGCTGGTCGGATTGGCCGGTTGCGACAAGTCGCTGCCCGGCATGATGATGGCTATGGTGCGCCTCAACGTACCGTCGATCTTCATCTATGGCGGCTCGATACTGCCCGGCAGCTACCGTGGCCGGCAGATCACCGTGCAGGACGTGTTCGAGGCGGTGGGCCAGCACTCGGTCGGCACCATCGGCGACGCCGAGCTGCTCGAGATCGAGCAAGCCGCATGTCCTTCGGCCGGCTCCTGCGGCGCCCAGTTCACCGCCAACACCATGGCCACCGTCGCTGAGGCCATCGGCCTGGCGCTGCCCTATTCCTGCGGCGCGCCTGCACCCTACGAGATGCGTGACCGCTTCAATTTCGCTTCCGGCGAAAAGATCATGGAGCTGATCGCAAGGAACATCCGCCCGCGCGACATCGTTACCATAGAAGCGTTGGAAAATGCCGCGACCGTGGTCTCGGCCACCGGCGGCTCGACCAACGCGGCGCTGCATCTGCCGGCGATCGCGCACGAGGCCGGGATAAAGTTCGATCTTTTCGACGTGGCCAGGATATTTGAGAAGACACCCTACATCGCCGACCTCAAGCCGGGCGGCAAATACGTCGCCAAGGACATGTTCGAGGCCGGCGGCATTCCGCTCCTGATGAAGACGCTGCTCGACCATGGGTACCTTCATGGCGATTGCCTGACGGTGACTGGCCGCACTTTGGCCGAAAATATGGAACATGTTTCCTGGAATGACAGCCAGGATGTGGTCCGTCCCGCCAACAGGCCGATTACCCAGACCGGCGGGGTCGTGGGCTTGAAGGGTAACCTTGCCCCAGAAGGCGCGATCGTGAAGGTCGCCGGCATGACGGAGCTGAAATTCTCGGGTCCGGCGCGCTGCTTCGATTCGGAAGAGGAATGTTTCGAAGCGGTTACGCATCGCAACTATAGGGAAGGCGAGATTCTCGTCATCCGCTACGAGGGTCCGCGCGGCGGCCCGGGCATGCGCGAAATGCTGTCGACGACGGCGGCTCTCTACGGCCAGGGCATGGGCGGCAAGGTGGCGCTCATCACCGACGGGCGTTTTTCGGGCGCAACGCGCGGTTTCTGCATCGGCCATGTCGGGCCGGAAGCGGCAGTGGGCGGCCCGATCGGGCTGCTTAGGGATGGCGACTTGATCTCGATCGATGCGGTGAACGGCACGATCGAGGTTGCATTGTCCAAAGCCGAACTGGCGTCGAGGGCAAAGGCATGGAAGGCGCGCACCACGGACTATCAGTCGGGCGCGATCTGGAAATACGCACAGACGGTCGGATCTGCCCGCGACGGCGCGGTCACCCATCCCGGCGGTGCCAAAGAAACACACTGCTATGCGGACATCTGAGTTGTTGAGGTCGTCTGTCGTTTCGGCACTGGTTGCGCTCGCCACGTTTGGCGCGACCTTGGGCGCCGTCGGCCAGGCCATGGCCTTCGACGACAAGGTGTTCGACGACAAGACCGGCGTGAAGCCGCAGTCGAGCCCGTGGGCGGTGTTCCAGTTCGGCTTTTCCGCCTACAAGAACGGCCATAAGGAGCAGGCCGCGGAAGCCTATAAATATGCCGCGGAGAACGGCCAGATCGGCGCCACCTGGAAGCTTGCGCGCATGTATGCCGAAGGCGATGGCGTGGCGCGAGACGACTACGCGGCGTTCAAGTTCTTCTCAGAGATCGTCGACCAGGATGTCGAGCCCGGTTCGCCCGAGGAAAGCTATGTTTCGGACGCACTGGTGGCGCTTGGCGACTATCTGAGGAAGGGCATTCCCGGCAGCCCCGTCGAGGAGAACGAGGTGGCGGCCCAGGAATATTACATGCGTGCCGCCGCCAACTACCGCAATCCGAACGCCCAGTTCGAGATGGGCCAGATGTTCCTCAAGGGTGAGGGCGGCGTCAAGGCCAGCGTCAAGCAGGCCGGACGCTGGTTCCAGCTGGCGGCCGAAAAGGGCCATGCGGGCGCGCAGGCGACGCTCGGCAATCTGCTCTTCCAAAGCGGCAAGATCGTGCGGGGGCTGGCGATGATGACCGCGGCGCTCGAACGGGCCTCACCTGCCGACCAGCCATGGATCCGCGGCATGCAGGAAGAAGCGTTTGCCGCCGCCGGCGAAGCCGACCGCCGCACCGCGATCTCGCTGGCCGACGACATCCTCACCAAGGGTGGCGGCGACCAGTAGGCCGGCAGAAATTCCGTTTTGAGATCAATTCTCGTTCGGTTCCGCCGGCATGCCGCTGGGCGCCGGCGTTGAGATCGGCGTGCCTTGCAAATGCGGGGCCGGCGTGTCCTCCGGGCATCCATCCCGCTGCTTTGTCCAGGACGTGTTGTTGAGCACCATCTCGCAACGGGCGAGGTAGCTTTGGCCGGCAGGCGTCAGACAGGCGACCCGGCCGATCTGGAATGATTTGCCGTTGGCAAGGCACTCTGCATCGGCAAAAGCCGGCGTCGCCACCGCCATCGCAAGCGCGCAGCCAATCGGGAAGAGTGCAAATCGAGTAGTCATGGGAACCCCAGCCACCATGATGATTTCGCATCAAGCGCGCGATTTGTGGCGATAAGAGGTCAACTTATCAATGTGCCGCCGGACGGCAGGTCCGGTCAGGCTGGCCGCAGCGCCAGATCGATCGCCACCGGCACGTGGTCGGAGGGTTTTTCCCAGGCGCGCACCTGCTTCTCGATCGAAGCCGAGGAAAACCAGTTGGCGGCTTCGGGCGACAGAAGCAAATGGTCGATGCGGATGCCGTTGTTCTTCTGCCAGGCGCCGGCCTGATAGTCCCAGAACGTAAAGACGTCCGCGGAGTCGGTGACGGCACGCACGGCTTCGGTGAAGCCAAGATTCTTCAGCCGCCGGAACGCCTGCCGCGTCGCGGGCTGGAACAGTGCATCGCTTAGCCAGTTTTCCGGATATTTCGCGTCGATTGGCTCGGGGATGACATTGTAGTCGCCGGCCAGGACCAGCGGCTCTTCCAGAGCAAGCCGCTCCTCGGCCCAGCGCTCAAGTCGCGCCATCCAGGAAAGCTTGTAGGAGAACTTCTTCTCGTCGTCGATCGGGTTGCCGTTCGGCAGATAGATCGAGGCAACGCGCAAGGCGCCCTTGTCGGTCGAGAACACTCCCTCGATGAAACGCGCCTGTTCGTCGGCATCGTCGCCCGGCAAGCCGCGATTGACCTCATCGAAACGCAGCTTCGACAGGATGGCGACGCCGTTGAAGCCTTTTTGGCCGTAAGTCTCGACATTGTAACCGAGCGCCTCGATCTCGGCGCGAGGAAACTGCTCGTCGACCGTCTTGATCTCCTGCAGGCAGGCGATGTCGGGCGCGCTTTCCGTCAGCCAGTGGGTCAAATTGCCGATGCGGGCGCGAACGCCGTTGATGTTCCAGGTGACGATTTTCATGGCGGCCTCGATAGGCTGGTGGTCCGGAGACTAGCGATCCGGTGGATGACGTTCGACAAGGCCGATCGTATTGCCTGCCGGGTCCTTTAGGAAGGCCATCCATTCGCTTTCCCCGGCTTGGCCGAACAGGCCTTCGGTGTCGCGATGAACGAGCGCCGGCGGCGCGGTGAAGGGGATGCCGGCGGCCTTTGCCGAAGCGTGGAATTCTTCGAGGCCCGATATATCGAGATAGACGGTGCCGGCCGGCAGGCCGTCGGTGAAAAGCAGGCGCACGTCACCGGCCAGGATGAAGGCGATGCCCGGCGGGTCGAAACGCGCGTGCAGGCTCATGCCGAGCACTTCGCGCCAGAACGCCAGCGTCGCATCGAGGTCGCGCCCGGCGGAAAGCGCGACCTGACGGACCGCGCCGATGATCGGCATGATCTAGATGGAGAAGCTGGTGCCGCAGCCGCAGGAGGCGACCGCATTGGGGTTTCTGATCTGGAACGACTGGCCCATCAGATCGTCGACGAAATCGATTACCGAGCCGCCCATGTAGACCAGCGACAGGTCGTCGATAAGTACGGTGGCGCCGTCCTTTTCGATGGCGACGTCGTCATCATTGCGCCTGTCGACCAGATCGAACTTGTAGGAAAAGCCGGAACAGCCGCCGCCCTCGACCGAAACGCGCAGCGCCGTCTTACCGGCTTCGCTCGCCACAATCTTGACGATCCGCCTGGCGGCGGCGTCGGTCATCTCGACTTTCATGGCGGTCTTGGCATCAGCGCCCATGGGCGTCACCTTGCATTCGGTTTCGTATGATAGGTATGAAGCGCGACGGGGCAAGTCAACTGCGGCATACGCTATGACCAACGAGTTGGGCGACATCGGATTCGGCTATCGGCCGCGCGCGGCCTATGCCAGCGACCCGGCAAAGTCGCGCGGGCGGTTGTTCGACGAGGTGGAAAGCCCGACGCGCACGCCGTTCCAGCGCGACCGCGACCGCATCATCCATTCGACGGCGTTCCGCCGGCTGAAGCACAAGACGCAAGTGTTCGTCGCGCACGAAGGCGACCATTACCGCACGAGGCTGACGCATTCGATCGAGGTCGCGCAAATTGCCCGCGCTCTGGCGCGGGCACTGCGCGGCGACGAGGACCTGGCCGAGGCGGTGGCCCTGGTGCACGACTTCGGCCACACGCCCTTCGGCCATACCGGCGAGGACGCGCTGAATGAGAAGATGGCCGCCTGGGGCGGATTCGACCACAATGCGCAGTCGCTACGTGTGGTGACGCGGCTGGAGCGGCGCTATGCCGAGTTCGATGGGCTGAACCTCACCTGGGAAACGCTGGAGGGGCTGGTCAAGCACAATGGCCCACTGACCGATGCCAAGGGCAAAGGGCTGAAGGGGCCGGTGCCGCAGGCAATCCGCGACTATTCCGAACTGCACGACCTCGAGCTCGACCGCTTCGCCGGTATCGAGGCGCAGTGCGCGGCGATTGCCGACGACATCGCCTACAACACCCACGACATCGACGACGGGCTGAGGGCAGGGCTGTTGACGCTCGATATGCTGGAGGGCGTTTCGCTGCCGGGGTCGATCCTCAAGGGCGTGCGTCAGCGCTATCCGGCGCTCGATGACGTACGCACCGGCCACGAGCTGATGCGCCGGCAGATCACCATCATGGTCGAGGACGTGATCGTCTCGACGACGGCCAATCTGGCGCGCATCAAGCCTGACAGCGCCGAAGCGGTAAGGGCGGCCGGCGAGACGATGGTGAGCTTCTCCGCCGAGACGGCCGTATGGGAAAAGGAGCTGAAGGCCTTTCTTTACAAGCATCTCTACCGGCACGCGGACGTCATGCGGGTGCGCGCCGAGGCCGACCAGATCGTCAGGGACCTGTTCGACGTCTATTTCGCCGATCCGCGCGCCATGCCGGATGGCTGGCGCGAAGGGCTCGACCGGGCAGAGGACCGCGTCAAGGCGCGCAGTGTTGCCGATTTCCTGGCCGGCATGACGGACACTTATGCGCTCAAGGAACACAGGCGTTTGTTTGACCATACGCCGGATTTGAGCTAGGGCGGGCTCGATTTTGCCGGCCAGCGAGCCGGCCCCCTGCAAAACCGTCAGAGCCACAGCAATGAACATCTTCGCCGATTTCAACGCGCGAATCATAAAGGCCGTCGAAGCGCTTGATTTGAAAGACAAGGATGGCGCGTCGCCGGACCTGTCGCGCATCGCTGTCGAGCCGCCGCGCGATGCCAGCCATGGCGACCTCGCGACCAACGCTGCCATGGTGTTGGCCAAGCCGACCGGCCAGAATCCGCGCGCGCTGGCAGAAAGGCTGGCTGAGGCGCTGCGCGCCGACGAGGATATCGCGGCCGCCGAGATCGCCGGCCCGGGCTTCGTCAATCTCAGGCTCAAGGACGGTTTCTGGCAGGCGCATCTGACGACGCTGCTCGGCGAAGGCCGCAATTACGGCCGCTCGACTGTCGGCGGCGGCAAGAAAACCAATGTCGAATATGTCTCGGCCAACCCGACCGGGCCGATGCATGTCGGCCATTGCCGGGGTGCCGTGGTCGGCGACGCGCTCGCCAATCTGATGGCCTTCGCCGGTTACGACGTGACCAAGGAATATGTCATCAACGATGCCGGTTCGCAGATCGACGTGCTCGGACGCTCGGTCATGCTGCGCTACCGCGAGGCGCTTGGCGATGAGATCGGCGACATTCCGGCCGGGCTTTATCCAGGCGACTATCTGATCCCCGTTGGTCAAGCGCTGGCCAGCGAATTCGGCCGCTCCCTGCTGCAGATGCCGGACGAGGAGGCGCTTGCCATCGTCAAGGACAGGACGATCGATGCGATGATGACGATGATCCGCGAGGATCTGGCGCTGCTCAACGTGCATCACGACGTCTTCTTCTCCGAGCGGACGCTGCATGCCAACAATGCGAAGAAGATCCGCTCGGCGATCAACGACCTGACGCTGAAGGGGCACATCTACAAGGGCAAGCTGCCGCCGCCCAAAGGCGAGAAGCCGGACGACTGGGAGGACCGCGAGCAGACGCTGTTCCGCTCGACCGCAGTCGGAGACGACATGGATCGGGCGCTGGTCAAGTCGGACGGCACCTTCACCTATTTCGCCGCCGATGTCGCTTACCTCAAGGACAAGGTCGATCGCGGTTTCGTCGATCTGATTTATGTGCTTGGCGCCGATCATGGCGGCTATGTGAAACGGCTGGAAGCGCTTGCCCGGGCGATTGCCGGCGACGAGGTCAAGCTTACCGTGCTGCTTTGCCAGCTGGTGAGGCTGTTTCGCGCCGGCGAGCCGGTGCGCATGTCGAAGCGGTCGGGCGAGTTCGTGACCTTGCGCGAAGTGGTCGAGGAGGTCGGCCGCGACCCGATCCGCTTCATGATGCTCTATCGCAAGAACGACGCGCCGCTCGACTTCGACTTCGCCAAGGTGACCGAGCAGTCGAAGGATAATCCGGTATTCTACGTGCAGTATGCCTCGGCGCGCTGCCATTCGGTGTTCCGGCAGGCGAGCGAGCAATTGGGCGAGGCCATGTTCGACCGCAACCAGCTGGCCGCCGAAGTGGCTTTGCTGACCGACGAGGGTGAGATCGGCCTGATCAGGAAGCTCGCCGAATATCCTCGGCTGATCGAAGCCGCGGCCCTCGCGCTCGAGCCCCACCGGCTGGCATTTTACCTCTACGAACTCGCTTCCAGCTTCCACGGACACTGGAACCGCGGCACCGACAATCCCGACTTACGTTTTGTTAAGGTTAACGACCGACAATTGACGCATGCCAGACTAGGGCTGGTGCAGGCTGTTTCGGACGTTTTGACGTCCGGCCTGACGCTGATCGGAGCCAATGCGCCCACCGAAATGCGTTAGGTTTGAGTAAAAAACCTGTCACCTTTTGCCCACATTGCGCTGGTAAGGGCCAACCCTACGCGACGTCCATGGCGTCCGAATGAGTGCGAGTTCGGGAACAATAATGGCAGACAGAACCCAGCTGAGAGCAGCCGACCACAACGACATCGCCAGCGATGATCCGTTCGCGGAACTGACCAGGATCATGGGGTTCGACCCGCGCCAGCCGGTCAAACCGCAAACGCCGGCCCAGCCGAAAACCGCTGCCGCCGAACCGTCGGTGGACGAGGGCGATTTCGAGATCGATCTCGAGAAGGAGTTGATGGGCGAATTCGGCGCCGACGCCAATGATAATGCTTCCCCTGCCAAGCTTCGCGAGCCGACACCCGAACCGACCGCCGCCGACGAAATGGAGGACGCGCTTGCTGCCTCATTCGAACAGGATTTCGCGTTCGACGACAGTGCGGTGGATGATGTTGCTCCTGTTGCGGCCGCTCCTGTTGCCGCCGACGAAATTGCCTCCGGCCCCGAAAGGGCGTTCGCTCCCGCTGTCGAGCCGGAGTTCGATGAAGAGTTCGATAACGCCGTCGCCGGCTCGCTCGAAGACGTGTCGCCGTTCGAGGACGACCTTTCGAGTGACGACGAACTTGCCGCCTCGCTCGACCAGGATTTTCGGCTCGACGACGATGTGACCGGCGAGGACGAACCCAGGGCCGCGGCCGAGGCGATCGAGCCGGTCGACGAGCCCGCCTTGGACCCTGAGTTCGACGACGCCGTGGCAAGCTCGCTCGAAGACGAGCTGATGCTCGAAGAGCATGAGCCGATGGAGCAGGCGGTCGCCGTTGAAACGGCGGCGCAAGCGGCCGCGCCTGCGTTCGATGACGCATTCGACGACGCGGTTGCAAGCTCGCTCGAAGACGAGCCGATGTTCGACGAGCAGGAGCCGGCTGATAACGCCGCCCCGGCATCGCCGGTTGAGGCGGCCGATGAGAATTTTGCCGGCCATGCCGATGATGCCATGGCCGATGTCGACATGGACTTCGACGTTCGCGCGAACGAGCCTGCCGAAATCGAAGAACCAGAGTTTATCGAAGAGCTGTCGATCGAAGAGCCAGAGGCCGCCCGGCTTTCCGGCACGGCCGCTGAAGCGGCGCTCGACGACGATTTCGATCTGAGCTTCGACGATGCGCCTGCCGAGCACCCCGAACAGCCCGTAGCGCAGGTCGTTGCAGCCGAACCCGCGGCCCAGGCCGCCGCTGTCGTCCCAACGGCCCCAGTGGCCGAGGAACGCAGCCTGGAGGACGAACTGAACGCGCTGCTGGGTGCGATGAGCACACGGCCGGCACAAGCGGTCAACGAACCTCAGACAAGCCAGCAGTCTGCCCAGCAGACTGCCCAGAAGCCCGTGATGGCTGTTCAGCAGCCCATCGCGCCGGTAATTCAGAAGCAAGCAGTGGCTGCTGAACAGCCAATGGCGGCGGTCAAAGACGTCGCCAACGACCCGGTGCATGCTGTCGACGAGCTGGATTGGGAACTCGACGAGCACGAGCCCGCTGAGCCGCAGCAGTCCAGTGCCGCCGATGACGCCGATCTTGGCAGTGTCCTCCTCGATGAGCTTGAAGGCGAGGATTTCGGTGTTGAAGCCGCTGCCGGACCCACGGGTGATTTAGACAACAATGCGCTCGACGCCGACTTCGCCAGGAACATCGGTCTGGATCATGACTCGGCCGACAAGAGTGCGGCAGCTGCTGCCGAAGAAGACCCGCTCGATGCGCTGAACTGGCTGACGACACGCGCCACGCCGCCCGAGCCGGCCCGCTCGTGGAGCCGCGTGACGCCGGTCGCACAGCCTCAACCCGCTTTTGCAAGCCAGCCGGTGGCTTCGGCGCGTCCGGCGCCACCGCAGCCGGCTGCAACGCCGTCCTATCGGGCCGCACCGGTCGAAGAGAGGCCGTCCTATGAAGGCCAGGCATCGCGTGAAGATAGGTCATCCTATGAAGATCGGCCCGCCTACATGGAAGCTGCGCCAATTTCGCATCAACAGCCTTCCGCCTATGACGAGATGCCCGATGTCGAGACGGTCGACGTGCCCGAGCGCGTCGTGGCGCTGGCGGACGATCTCGACATTCCGGAGCTCAACTTCGACGATGACGAGCCGGTGGCGCCCGCCTACGACGATCTCGATGCCGATTTTGCCAGCCTTCTCACCGAAATGAATGCCACGGATATAGCGCCGGCCCCAGTGCGCAGTGCTGGCTATGACGATGAATACGATGCCGGCTTCGCGTCTGGCTACAAGCAAGATCGCGGCGAGACGCGCGCCTATGGCACCAAGCCTGCGGAAGCCCCTGTCAGCCCGGCAGCCGCTTCCTATGCGGATGCAGCGGACGGTTTCGATCTGGGATCGTTGCCCGGCGGCCAGCCGGTTTCGCAAGCCGACGATTTCACCTTCGATGAGCTCGACTACGATCCCGAACTGGACGAGGAGATGTCGGTTCCCGGCCTCGCCGAACGCGAGGCCGAAAGGCAGCCGCGCAGGCGCGGGCTGCTGATAGGTGCGGTGGTCGGCGCCGTTGCGATCGCCGGAGGCCTTGGCGCCTTTGCGTTGACCCTCGGCGGCAAGAGCGGCGGCGATGCGCCGGTCATCGTCAAAGCCGACAACAGGCCGATCAAGATCAAGCCGGAGAATCCAGGCGGCACTGTCGTGCCGAACCAGGACAACAAGGTTTATGACGCTGTGGCCAAGGGCGCCAAGCCCGCCGAGCCGGTTCAGCAGAAGCTGGTCACCAACACCGAAGAGCCTGTGGACCTGAAGGCCAACGAACCGGAGAGCCGCGTCGTCGATCTTTCGCCCAATGACCCCGATGCCGCAGACGATATCGACGCGCCCGGCACCGAGGCGTCCGATAGCAATGCGTCTGGCACCAACGCGCGTGACACCAGCGCGCCTGACACTAATGCGCTTGGCGCCAATGCGGCTGGCGATACCGTAGCCGCCGCACCGGCGCCCAAGTCCGAGGATCGCATCGCGCAGGTTCTGCAGGAGGCCGAGAAGGGTGCCGAGACCGTCGCCGTTGCGCCGCGCAAGGTACGGACCATGGTCGTGAAACCTGACGGCTCGCTGGTGGCGCGCGAGGATCCGGCGCCTGCCGCCCCGCAGATGGCTGCTGCCGAGCCGGCCGATCCGGCGCCGCAGCACGTGGCTCCGGCCGCCCAGGCGGACGCCGCCGCGCAGACCGGCACCGTGCCCCTGATGACAAGCGACCCGAAAATTGGCGACCCGAAGATTGGCGACCAGCCGAGTGGCGATCAGGCGAGCGGCGATCAGGCCGAAACCTCCAAGCTGCAGCCGGCGCCCAAGCCCGAGACAAAGGCTGAAGCCCAGCCGTCAGCCAGCAAGCAGTCGGCCACCACCCCGGCCACGGTTCCGGTGGCGCCGCAGCGCCCGTCCGACCAGCCGGTCGACGTGGTCGGCGAGGTCAAGCCCGATCAGGTTGCTTCCATCGATCCGGCCGCTGCCGGCGCTGGTTCGTGGTCGATACAGATCGCTTCGCAGCCGACAGTCGAAAGCGCCCAGGCGACTTACCAGGATCTGCAGCGCCGCTACGGCGGCGTGCTTTCCGGCCGCACCGCCAACATCGTCAAGGCCGAGATTGCCGGCAAGGGCACCTTCTACCGCGTCCGCGTTCCGGCGCAGTCTCGCAACGAGGCGATCAAACTGTGCACCAGCTACAAGGCTGCCGGCGGCAATTGCTTCGTGTCCCACTAGCGGCACTAAAGCCCCTCGAAAAGCCGGCGCCCGCGCCGGCTTTTTTGCGTGAACGGAAACTTTGGAGGCAATTGCGGGCGATTCCCTTTGTCGTCGCGAAGCTCTAAACTGTTCCGCATGACCGAATCAAAATCCATGATCCTCGGCTGCGCCGGGAAATCACTGACCCGCGACGAGATCCGTTTCTATCGCAACGAATGCCCGTGGGGCTTCATCCTGTTTGCGCGCAATATCGGCGAGACCGAGCAGATCCGCGATCTGGTCGCCGCCATGCGCGACTGCGTCGGGCGTGCGGACGCGCCGGTATTCATCGACCAGGAGGGCGGCCGCGTGCAGCGCCTGCGGCCGCCGCTTGCGCCGAACTATCCGGCTGCCGGTGCACTCGGTGCCTTGTGGCGCGACGACCATGACGCCGGCACCCGTGCCGCATGGCTGATGGCGCGGCTGCATGCCTTCGACCTGCTGCGCTACGGCATCACGGCGGATTGCCTGCCGGTGCTCGATGTGCCGATCGAGGGCGCCAGCGACGTCATCGGCGCGCGCGCCTATGGCAAGGAGCCGCGCGCCGTCATCGAATTGGGTCGCGCCGCGGCGGAAGGCCTGATGGCGGGCGGCGTGCTGCCGGTGATGAAGCATATTCCCGGTCATGGAAGGGCCTTCGCCGATACGCATTTCGAACTGCCGACCGTCGACGCCTCGATCGGCGACCTGCAGCGGCATGATTTTGCGCCATTCAGGGAGCTCAACCATTTGCCGATGGCGATGACGGCGCATGTCATCTATAGCGCGATCGACCCGAAGAACCCGGCCACCACATCCGGCAAGGTCATCGAAAAGATCATCCGCGGCGAAATCGGCTTCGATGGTCTGTTGATGAGCGACGACACTTCGATGAAGGCACTTTCTGGGGATTTCCCGTCAAAGGCGGCCGCTATCCTTGCGGCGGGCTGCGATCTGGTCCTTCACTGCAACGGCGTGTTCGAGGAGATGGCCGGCATTGCATCGCGAACGACCGGGCTTGAGGGCAAGTCGTTTGAGCGCGCGGAGCGGGCGCTGACCTATATCAGGAACCGTGACGTTGTGGACGAGACCGAGATTCGGGCCGAATTTGCCAGTTATTTCGACGCGGTAGCCTAGCATCAAAGGAAGCGAAGTGGCGGAAGCATTGGACCTGAAGGCCGGCAAGGCCGCACCGATGGACCGCTTGTGGGCCGAGAACGACGATTCCCGGCTGACCGGCGATCCGGCGTTGGTCGTCGATGTGGCCGGTTTCGAAGGTCCGCTCGATCTTCTGCTGCATCTTGCCCGCAATCAGAAGGTCGACCTGTCGCGCATCTCGATCCTGGCGCTGGCCGAACAGTATCTGGCATTCGTCGAGAAGGTGAGGGCGCTGAGGCTGGAGCTTGCCGCCGACTATCTGGTGATGGCAGCGTGGCTGGCGTTTCTCAAGTCGAAGCTCCTGATCCCCAAGCAGCCCGGCGACGAAGGCGAAAGCGGCGAGGAACTGGCGGCGGTGCTGCAGTTCCGGCTGAAGCGGCTGGAGGCCATGCGCGACGCGGCGGCACGGCTGGTCAACCGCAACCGGCTCGGACGCGACGTGTTTGCACGTGGCATGCCGGAGATGGTGATCGTCGAGAAGCGCAATGCCTATTCGGCCTCGCTCTATGACCTGTTGACCGCCTATGCCCAGCAGCGCCAGAAGCAGGCGATCACCAATGTGACGATTGCCAGGCGCGGCGTGTGGTCGCTCAAGGATGCGCGCGACGTGCTGACCAGGCTGATCGGGTCGCTGCGCGACTGGACGGCGCTCGACAGTTTCCTGGTCGAATATCTGGCCGGCCCCGAAGAGCGGCGCACCGCGGTTGCCAGCTCGTTTGCGGCGACGCTGGAACTGGTGCGCGAAGGCAAGATGGAAATGCGGCAGGACCAAGTTTTCGCGCCGCTTTATCTGCGCGGCCGCGCCCAGGCCATCAAGATAGTCGAGGTGACATCATGAGCGAACGCGCCAACGCTTCGATCATTCCATTCAAGGTCGAGGACGAC
Organism: Mesorhizobium sp. M1334; assembly: GCF_040317995.1. Lineage (NCBI taxonomy): Bacteria > Pseudomonadati > Pseudomonadota > Alphaproteobacteria > Hyphomicrobiales > Phyllobacteriaceae > Mesorhizobium > Mesorhizobium sp. M1334. Next base: position 93,428 of record NZ_JAMYLM010000019.1, on the reverse strand, counting down.
GCCGAGCAAGGCGCGGTCGCCGAGAACCCGGCACAAAATCAGGGGCAGAATTTGTCGCGGAATCCTGGCGGGCGGCTGCATATGGCGGAGGCCGTACGGATGGCCGAGGCGATCGTTTTCGCCAGCGCCGAGCCGGTCAGCGAAAAACAGCTCACTTCGCGGCTGCCCGACGGCATCAACATTGCCGCGGCAATGGCCGAACTGCAGCAGATCTATGCGCGGCGCGGCGTCAATCTGGTGCGCGTCGGCGATGCCTGGGCGTTTCGCACCGCCGGCGACCTCGCCTTCCTGATGAGCCGTGACACGGTGCAGCAGCGCAAACTGTCCCGCGCTGCCCTCGAAGTGCTGGCGATCATCGCCTACCACCAGCCGGTAACGCGCGCCGAGATCGAGGACATCCGCGGCGTCGAGACGTCAAAGGGGACGCTCGACACGCTGATGGAGACCGAATGGGTGAGGATGCGCGGCCGGCGCCGCACGCCCGGCCGTCCCGTCACCTATGGCACGACCGATATTTTCCTCGACCATTTCGCGCTGGAGGAGATACGCGATCTCCCCGGCATGGAGGAATTGAAGGGTGCGGGGCTGCTGTCCGGCCGTATGCCGTCGAATTTCTCGGTGCCGCTGCCGCCGGCCGACCCCGATGCGCTCACCGACGACGAGGATCCGCTGACCGATATCGACCTCGAGGAACTCGGTCTTTTGACGCCGCGCGTCACGGAAGATTGAGCCGAGCGCCATCTTAAAGCCACAGGCAGGATGGAACTGCGCCGATTGGTAGCGGGCCGCCGTGCCGAAAGTGCGTGACTTCGGCGACTCATTCATGAACTCTGTCGCAGTTCTGTTTGAATCCGAACCCGAAAGCGCATAGATCAGCGTCTGGGAAACCGTTCGAGAGAGATTTGCTATGGGTTCATTTTCGATTTGGCACTGGATGATCGTTCTGGTGATCGTGCTGCTGGTCTTCGGCCGCGGCAAGATCCCCGAGCTGATGGGCGACATGGCCAAGGGCATCAAGAGCTTCAAGAAGGGCATGGCGGACGACGAGACTGCCGACGACAAGCGCACCGTCGAACACCGTGCCGACGAAACCGTTTCGGTACCGAAGGAAAAGGCCAGCAAAGGCTGAGCCCAAACTTTAGTCGGAACGTATAGCCATGTTCGAAGTCGGCTGGACCGAGATGCTGGTGATCGCGATCGTCATGATCGTGGTCGTCGGGCCCAAGGATTTGCCCAACATGCTGCGCACCTTCGGTCGCACGACGGCGAAGCTGCGCGCCATGGCTTCCGATTTCCAGCGGCAGTTCAACGACGCGTTGAAGGAAGCCGAACTCGACGACGTCAAGAAGTCGGTCGATTCGCTGAGAAGTCTCAATCCGGCAGCCGAGATCAGGAAGCAGCTCAATCCATTCGAACAGGCCGCCGCCGACGTCCGTTCCGGCGTCGACGCCGTGATGAAACCCAAGCCGGCCGTCGATGCCGCCGCTTCGACGGAGCAGGCAGCCGAGCCGCTGAACAACGGCGCAACGACGATGCCGGGCGTCAGCCCGCCGGAGCCGACGCCGGCCACGCCGATCTTTCCGGCGATGACGGACGAGTCCGTCGTGGCGCCGGCCGTGCAGGCGCAAACGGCTGCGGCGGCAGTGCCGCAAAAAGCATCTGCGGCAAGGAAGAAGCCGGCGCCCGCGAAAGCCGCGGCCGCCGCGCCGGCCAAGCCGGCAAAGACCGCTGCGCCAAAGGCCGCCGCAAAAGCTGAGCCGAAACCGCAGTCGCCAGCAGCGAAGAAGCCGGCGTCAGCAGCGAAGAAGCCGGCCGCCAGGAAAACGGCGGGAGCCGCCAAGTGAGCGTTTCGGACAAGGAAAAGGACGAGATCGAAAAATCGTCGGCTCCGCTGATGGAGCACCTGATCGAGCTGCGCCGGCGCTTGATCTGGTCGATCGGCGGTTTTTTCGTCGCCTTCCTGGTCTGCTTCTTTTTCGCCAAGCGGCTGTTCAACCTTCTGGTCATTCCGTTCAAATGGGCCACGCAATGGGCCGGGCTCGACCCGCACAAGGTCGAGCTGATCTATACGGCGCCACAGGAATTCTTCTTTACCCAGGTCAAGCTCGCCATGTTCGGCGGCATGGTCATAGCCTTTCCGCTGATCGCCACGCAGATCTACAAATTCATCGCGCCCGGCCTCTACAAGAACGAACGCAATGCCTTCCTGCCGTTCCTGATCGCCTCGCCGATCCTGTTCCTGATGGGCGCGTCGCTGGTCTATTTCTTCTTCACGCCGATGGTGATGTGGTTCTTCCTCGCCATGCAGCAGACCGGCACCAATGACCAGGTGCAGATTTCGCTGCTGCCGAAAGTGTCCGAATATCTCAGTCTGATCATGACGCTGATCTTCTCCTTCGGCCTGGTGTTCCAGTTGCCGGTGGTGACAAGCCTGATGACGCGGGTCGGCATGCTGTCGTCCACGGCCCTTGCCGAGAAGCGCAAATGGGCCATCGTCATCGCCTTCGTCGTGGCGGCGGTGCTGACGCCGCCCGACCCGATGAGCCAGATCGGCCTCGCCATTCCGACGATCCTGCTCTACGAGGTCTCGATCTGGTCGGCCCGGCTGATCGAGCGCAGCAAGGAGCGCGACCGTGTGGCTCGCGAAAAACAGGACGCCACGGAAGAGGTGGCCGACAAGCCGGCGGACGCGTCATCGACGTAGGTTCGGTTGAAGCGGACAGCATCTTTCTTCCGACCGCTGCAACTTTGTTCTTGCTTTGTGCCGGCAGCTATGCTACTAATTTGGCTATGGTGCCAATTGGCTCCAAAAACCCGCCCACTCAGGGCGGGTTTTTTTGTTTCTTCCTTTTGAAGTTCCGGTGTTGCCGCCTGAGGTCGGCGGGACAGCGCCCCCCTCTGTCCTGCCGGACATCTCCCCCACTTGGGGGGAGATTGGCAACTTCGCCCATGGCTTGCTTTTTCAGCGCCGGAGATTGGCGAAAGCCGCAGTGACGGCCGATCTCCCCACCCGTGGGGGAGATGTCCGGCAGGACAGAGGGGGCGCGAAGGAACTCTGCCTTGACGCCTTGCATCGATGCGGTTTACCCCCTCTGGCCTACTCAAGGACGAACAGATCATGCTTGACATCAAATGGATTCGCGACAACCCGAAGGCCCTTGTCGAAGCGCTCCAGAAGCGCTCTTGGTCGGCTGAGGATGCGCGGTCCACGGTCGACGACCTGATCGCGGCGGATGAGGCGCGGCGCGAGCATCTGACCGAGCTGCAGGCCAGACAAGAACGCCGCAACGCCGCATCGAGGGAGATCGGCAATGCCATGCGCTCGGGCGACGCCGCTCTTGCCGAAAGGCTGAAGGCCGAGGTCGGCGAGATCAAGGCCTTCATCCAGAATGGCGAGGCGCGCGAGCGCGAGCTCGACAAGGCGCTGAACGATGTGTTGGCAGTGCTGCCAAACGTGCCGTTCGACGACGTGCCGGTCGGCAAGGACGAGCACGACAACGTCGTCAAGCGCGTCGTTGGCGAGGTGCTGACGCGGCCGAACTGGGTGAAGGAGCATTTCGAGATCGGCGAAGCGCTCGGCATGATGGATTTCGAGCGGGCAGCACGGCTTTCCGGCTCGCGCTTCACCGTGCTCAAAAGCGGCCTGGCGCGGATGGAACGCGCGCTCGGCCAGTTCATGCTGGATCTGCACACCACCGAGCACGGCTATGTAGAGATCCAGCCGCCGTTGATGGTGCGCGACGAGGTGCTTTTCGGGACCGGGCAACTGCCGAAATTCGAGGCGGATTTATTCTTCGTTCGGCACGGGGACGGCAGGCTTGGCCTGATCCCAACCGCCGAAGTGCCGCTCACCAATCTCGTTCGCGACGAGATCACGCCGCACGAAAAACTGCCGCTGCGCTATACGGCGCTGACGCCGTGCTTCCGCTCCGAGGCGGGCTCGGCCGGGCGCGACACGCGCGGCATGCTGCGCCAGCACCAGTTCTACAAGGTCGAACTGGTGTCGATCACCGACCAGGAGACTTCGGTTGCCGAGCATGAGCGCATGACCGAATGCGCCGAGGAGGTGCTGAAGCGGCTCGGCCTGCCGTTCCGCACCGTGACGCTGTGCACCGGCGACATGGGCTTTGGCGCGCGCAAGACCTACGACATCGAGGTCTGGCTGCCCGGCCAGAATGCCTATCGCGAGATATCGTCGTGCTCGGTATGCGGCGATTTCCAGGCGCGGCGCATGGACGCCCGCTACAAGGACAAGGACGGCAAGGGCAACCGCTTCGTCCACACGCTGAATGGTTCGGGCACCGCCGTCGGCCGCGCTCTCATTGCCGTCATCGAAAATTACCAGAACGAGGACGGCAGCGTAACCATTCCTGAAGCGCTTAGGCCTTACATGGGCGGTCTGGAAAAGATCGAATCGAGATAATGCGCATCCTTCTGACCAACGACGACGGCATCCATGCCGAGGGCCTTGCATCACTCGAACGCATGGCGCGCACGCTGTCGGACGACGTCTGGGTGGTGGCACCGGAACAGGATCAGTCCGGCTATGCGCATTCGCTGTCGATCTCGGAGCCGCTGCGGCTCAGGAAGATTGGCGAAAAGCACTTTGCGGTGCGGGGAACGCCGACCGACTGCGTCATCATGGGCGTGAGGAAGATCCTGCCCGAAGCGCCTGACCTGATCCTGTCCGGCGTCAATTCCGGCGCCAACATCGCCGACGACGTCACCTATTCGGGCACGGTCGCCGGCGCCATGGAAGGCGCGCTGCTCGGCGTGCGCTCGATCGCCATCAGCCAGGCCTATTCCTATGTTGGCGAGGACCGCGTCGTTCCCTACGAGACCGCCGAAGCGCTGGCACCGGCGCTGCTCGAAAAGCTCGTCGCCATGCCGTTGCCGGACGGTGTGCTGCTCAACGTCAATTTTCCGAATTGCGAGCCGCAAGAGATCGGCGGCATCGTGGTCACTTCGCAGGGCAAGCTGGTCCACAGCCTGTGGGTCGACGAGCGGCGCGACGGGCGCGGCCTGCCATACTATTGGCTACGCTTCGGCCGCGAGCCCGTCGAAGGCAAGCAAGGCACCGACCTCCATGCCTTGCGCAATCGGCTGGTGTCGGTGACGCCGCTGCAGCTCGATCTCACCGCGCATGAAATCCGCGATCAACTGGCCAAGGCGCTCGCATGAACTCAAACCACGCTGCAACGGTCGACGAGCGCGAAGGTTTCGCTGCCTTCCTGCTTCGCCTGCGCGGCAGGGGCACGGTGCCGAAGGCGCTGATCGCCGCCTTTGAGGCGACGCCGCGGCGCGGCTTTCTGTCTCCGCATTTTCACTCCATAGCCTGGTCGGACCGTATGCTGCCGATCGAATGCGGCGAGGCCATCGAAGGCGCCGACCTGCAGGCGGCGGTGATCGCGGCACTTGCGATCGAGCCGGGCAACCGCGTGCTCGAGATCGGCACCGGGTCGGGCTACACGGCGGCGGTGATGTCGCGGCTTGCCGCGCGGATCGTCACCATCGACCGTTACAAGACGCTGGCCGAACAGGCCCGGCAGCGCCTTGAGGCACTCGCCATCGGCAATGTCATCGTGCGTCAGGCGGACGGTTCCAACGGGCTGGCCAACGAAGCGCCGTTCGACCGCATCGTTGCCTGGGCGGCCTTCGACAGCCTGCCGCGCTTTCTCCTCGATCAATTGTCGAGCGGCGGCATCGTCATCGCGCCGATCGGACCCGACGAGGGCGAGCAGGTGCTGGCCAAGCTTACCAAGGTCGGCAGCCGCTTCGAACGCGAGGATATCGGCCTGGTGCGCCTGCAGCCGATCCTGCACGGTGTCGCCGCCGTCATCTAGGCTGTGTCGATATTCAGGTGAGGTCGGCCTGCAAATGGCGGCTTCCTCCGCTTCCGGTGCTCACGTACCCAAAAGTACGCACCGCTCCGGTTCTCGGAACCCACCATTTTCGGCTCGGCCTGACCTGAATCTCGGCACACCCGGCGCCCGGATCCTGGAATATTTTAAGAAAATTTGCGCCTGATTCTACAGGTTTAACCGACCGGTAACATTAACGCGCTTTAATCACACTCAGTTGTACCGGGTCTGTGCGGGTTAGTGCGATGCAATTCAGTGTTTTGAAGGCAAACGGACGCAATCTGGCGCGTGGCTGCGCCGTCCTCATGATCGCAGGCGCTGCGACAGGGTGTAGTTCCCAGGTGGCGCGGTTCAACAGCGTCGACGACGTGTTCACCGCCTCGACCAACAACCAGCGCGCCATCATCGACAAGCAGGATGCTGCCCAGCCCTATCCGGGCGATGTTGCGGCCGCGCCGATCGACGGCAGCCACACCCAGTCGGTCAGCCGCTCAAGCCTCGAACCGGTCACGGCACAGCAATTGCCGCCGCCGGCTCCCGCGCTGGCGCCTGCCGCCCGTCCGGTGCGTACCGCTGCCGCGCCGGCCCTGGCACCTGCCGCTCCTCCTGTCGACAGGACGGCAACCGGCACCGTCGCTCCGGCGGCAAGGCCGTTCAAGAACGCCGAGCCCGACGCGCCGCGCATGGCGACAGCCGCCGGCGCGCCACATGCAACCGAGATCGTCGTCAAGGACGGCGAGACCATTTCCGGGCTGTCGCGGCGCTACGGCGTGCCGGCCGATGCCATCATGAAAGTCAACGGCCTGAGCGCGACGAAGGGGCTGAAGACCGGCCAGAAGCTCGTCATCCCGGCCTATGCGTATTCGAGCAACGGCGCCGCGCCAAAAGTCGCCGATGCCAAGCCCGCGAACGGCACCAGGCACGACCAGCCGGCCGACGCGCCGGAGAAGGTGGCCGTGCTGCCGCAGCAACCGAAGCTCAGGGAAGGCAAGTCTGCCGCGCAGGTGGACGCCTCGGCTGCCGCGAGCCAGCCGAAGGATGGAAAGACTGCGGCGAAGGTGGCTTCGGCGACGGCCAAGCCGGCCGGTGCCGGCGGCACTTACACGGTTCAGCAAGGCGATACGCTGTCCGCCATTGCCAGAAAGACCGGCGTCGGCGTTGTTGCGCTGAAGCAGGCGAACGGCATGCAGGATGGACTGCTCAAGATCGGCCAGACCCTGAAAGTGCCGGCAGGCGGAACCGCTGTCGTCGCCGGTGCGAAGCCGGCTAAGGTCGATCCGGTGACGACGGCCACCACCCAGCCGCCGGCCAAGGCCACGCCGACGCAGACGCTCGCCTCCTACACGCCGCCGAAGAAGGATGCGAAAGTCATCCAGCAGGCCGAGGACGACGATGCGGTGGCGCCGGACGCGACCGGCATCGGCAAGATGCGCTGGCCGGTGCGCGGCCGCGTGATCTCAAGCTTCGGCGGCGGCAAGGACGGCGTCGACATTGCCGTGCCCGAGGGGACGCCGGTCAAGGCGGCTGAAAACGGTGTCGTCATTTATGCCGGTGACGGCCTCAAGGAATTCGGCAACACGGTGCTGGTGCGGCACGAAAACGGTCTGGTCACTGTCTACGGCCACGCCAGCTCGATCGAGGTGCAGCGCGGCCAGAAGGTCAAGCGCGGCCAGGAAATCGCCCTGTCCGGCATGAGCGGCACCACCGACTCGCCGAAACTGCATTTCGAAGTGCGCAAGAACTCGGCGCCGGTCGATCCTTCGACCTATCTCGAATAGACGACGAAAAGCGATTTGCGGGCCACCTGACCTTCAGCCCGCCGAGGAAGTCCGCTCCGCAAGGTGCGGGCTTCTTCTGCTGTTAGTCCTTGAGCGGCTAATCCTTCAGCGGCTTGCCGAGCCTGCCAGCCAGGTCCTGGGTGAACTGCCAGGCGACGCGGCCCGAACGGCTGCCGCGCGTCGTCGCCCATTCCAGCGCCTCGGCGCGCAGCGTCTCGGGATCGATGGCGAGATCGTGATGGCGGACATAGCCGTCGATCATGTCGAGATATTCGTCCTGCGAACATTTGTGGAAGCCAAGCCACAGGCCGAAGCGGTCCGACAGCGAAACCTTCTCCTCGACCGCTTCGGACGGATTGATCGCCGTCGAGCGCTCATTGTCGATCATGTCGCGCGGCAACAAATGCCGCCGGTTCGAGGTGGCGTAGAAGATGACGTTGGCCGGGCGGCCCTCGACGCCGCCTTCAAGTGCTGCCTTCAGCGATTTATAGGACGTGTCGTCATGGTCGAATGACAGGTCGTCGCAAAACAGGATGAAGCGGAAGGGCGCTGTCTTCAGCAGGCTCATCAGCTTCGGAAGCGTGTCGATGTCTTCGCGATGGATCTCGATGAGCTTGAGCGGCAGGTCGAGCTTGGTCGAAGCGTTGACCGCGGCGTGCACGGCCTTGACCAGCGACGATTTGCCCATGCCGCGCGCGCCCCACAACAGCACGTTGTTGGCGGCATAGCCGGAGGCGAAGCGCTCGGTATTGTCGACCAATATGTCGCGGACGCGGTCGACCCCGCGGATCAGGCCGATGTCGACGCGGTTGACCTTGAGCACCGGCTCCAGATAGCCGGGATCGGCCTGCCAGACGAAGCAATCGGCGTCGCCGAGGTCGGTTTGCGGCACCGGCGGTGGCGCGAGGCGGGCGATCGCCTCGATCAGACGGTCGAGCTTCTGGCTCAGGATATCGATGGTGCTGTCGGTCATCTCTTGTCTTTTTGTTCGCATTCGGGACGGTGCGGCAGGCCAACCTACCTGATTTCAGCGGTTTCGAAACTCGTCCCAAGCATTTGTTCGGGCATCATCTTTTGCGAAAACCGAGCGTCGCTTTTCGGGATCACCCTCTAACACGGCTCACCAGGCCGGAAAAGCAGCCGATTTGCCCGGCCGCGCAGTTGCATTGGCAACGTTACCGACTATATTCCGGCCAAATTTGGCGGGGCCGTCAAATTCCCAGAACGGTTTGCGGCTGTTTTTAAAATTCAGGAGTACCTCGATGTTCGTGACACCGGCATACGCCCAAGGCATCGGCGGGGACTCGTCCGCAATGTTTATCCAGATCGTGCCGTTTGCTCTGATTTTCGTGATCATGTATTTTCTGATCATCCGGCCGCAGCGTACGCAGCTGAAGAAGCGCGGCGAGATGCTGGCGGCGGTTCGCCGCGGCGACACCGTTGTCACCGGTGGCGGCTTGGTCGGCAAGGTAACCAAGGTGATCGACGATAACGAGCTCGAGATCGACCTTGGCGGCGGTACCAAGGTGACGGCGCTGCGCTCGACGATCGCCGACGTGCGCGTCAAGGGCGAGCCGGTAGCGAACCAGAACGCCAAGAAATAACCGAATTGTCGGCGGAACGATCCGCCAGTACGCCCTGACGGACGACGCCATATGCTTTATTTTTCGCGCTTCAAGATGATCCTGATCTGGCTGGCCGTGGCCGCCACAGTGGTCCTCGCTGCGCCCAACCTTTTTTCCGCCAGCACGCTGGCCAAGTTGCCCGACTGGGTGCCGAAGCGGCAGATGACGCTCGGCCTCGACCTGCAGGGCGGCTCGCATATCCTGCTCAGGATGGATCCGAACGATCTGATCAAGGATCGGCTGGAGACGACGCGCGACGAAATCAGGACGCTGCTGCGCGATGCCAAGATCGGCTATACCGGCCTTTCCGGAACGGGCCGCACGGTGCAGGTCCGCATCACCGATCCCGCACAGATCGACGCTGCCAAGACAGCCTTGAAACCATTGACCAATCCGGTGGCCGCAGGCCTGTTCAGCGGCGGCTCCATCCAGGAGATGACGCTGGATGATTCCGAGCCCGGCCTGCTCAGATTCTCCGTCACCGACGCGGGGATCAAATATCGCACCTCGACGGCGCTGACGCAGGCGATCCAGGTTGTCGAGCGTCGTGTCAACGAACTCGGCACCACCGAGCCGATCGTGCAGCGCCAAGGCGACGACCGTATCCTGGTGCAGGTGCCTGGTCTCCAAGACCCGCAGCGGCTGAAGGAAATTCTTGGCCAGACGGCAAAGCTGACCTTCCAGATGGTCGACCAATCGATGCCGGTGCAGGATGCGCTGAACGGCCGCCCGCCGCCGGGATCCTCGGTGCTGTATTCGCAGGACGATCCGCCGGTTCCGTACCTGATCGAGAACCGCGTCATCGTTTCGGGTGAAAACCTGGTCGATGCCCAGGCGACGTTCAATTCCCAGACCAACGAGCCGGTTGTTTCGTTCCGGTTCGATTCGAAAGGCGCGCAGCGGTTCGGCCAGGCGACGGCACAGAATGTCGGCAAGCTGTTTGCCATCATCCTCGACAATCAGGTGATTTCGGCGCCGCAGATCCGTGAACCGATCCCCGGCGGCACCGGCCAGATATCGGGAAATTTCACCGCCGAGAGCGCCAACGACCTCGCCGTGCTGCTGCGCGCCGGCGCGTTGCCAGCGACGCTGACGGTGATCGAAGAGCGGACGGTGGGGCCGGGACTTGGCCAGGACTCCATCCATGCCGGCAAGGTCGCCGGCATCATCGGGTCGATCCTGGTGGTGGCATTCATGTTCGTCGCCTACGGCTTCCTCGGCTTCCTCGCCAACATCGCGCTGGCGGTGCATGTGGCGATGATCGTCGGGCTGCTGTCGCTGCTTGGAGCGACACTGACCCTACCCGGTATCGCCGGTATCGTGCTGACCATCGGCATGGCGGTCGATTCGAACGTTCTCATCTATGAACGCATCCGCGAGGAGCGACGTGCCGGCCGCTCGGTCATTCAGGCGATCGATACCGGTTTCAGCAAGGCGCTGGCGACCATCGTCGATTCCAACGTGACCTCACTGATCGCGACCGTGGTGCTGTTCTGGCTCGGAACCGGGCCGGTGAAGGGCTTTGCCGTCACCTATGCCATCGGCATCCTGACTACGGTCTTCACCGCCTTCACCTTCACACGCCTGCTCGTGTCGATCTGGCTTCGCCGCGCCCGTCCGAAGGAGTTGCCGCGGGCGCCTGTGACGTTCATTCCACCAGGCACGAAAATTCCGTTCATGGGTATCCGCCGCTGGACGTTCACACTGTCCAGCGTGCTTTCGGTGCTGTCGGTCATCGGCTTCATGACCATCGACATAAATTACGGCATCGATTTCAAGGGCGGCTCACTGATCGAGGTGCAGTCCAAGGCCGGCAATGCCGATCTGGCCGACATCCGCGGCAGGCTGACGGAACTTAATATCGGCGAGGTGCAGGTTCAGCAGTTCGGCGAACCGAACGACGTGCTGATCCGCGTCGGCACGCAGGCGGGCGGCGAGAACGCTGAGCAGACCGTCATCGACAAGGTGCGCGGCGAGCTGCAGGATCAGTATGATTTCCGCCGCGTCGAAGTGGTGGGGCCGACGGTCTCGGGCGAGCTTGCCAAGCAAGGCACCATCGCCATGCTTATCGCGCTGCTCGGCATCCTGATCTATGTCTGGTTCCGCTTCGAATGGCAGTTCGCGGTCGGCGCCATCGTTGCGACCGTGCACGACGTGGTCATGACGATCGGCTTCTTCGTCATCACCGGCCTGGAATTCAACCAGTCGTCGCTGGCGGCGATCCTCACCATCATCGGTTATTCGCTCAACGATACGATCGTCGTCTACGACCGCGTTCGCGAGGATCTGCGAAAATACAAGCGAATGCCACTGCCGCAACTGCTGAACAACGCCATCAACGAGACGCTGTCGAGGACGACGCTGACCTCGGTGACGACGATCCTGGCGCTGCTGGCACTGGTGCTGTTCGGCGGCGAGGTGATCCGCTCGTTCACCATGGCGATGCTGTTCGGCGTCGTGTTCGGCACTTATTCGTCGATCTTTATCGCCGCGCCACTGCTTATCCTGTTCAAGCTGCGACCGCAGGCCACAGCGTCCGATGAGGAAAAGCCAGTGGGCGGCGGCAAAGCCATAGCCACCTGACGGCTTGCCTCAAAAGTGGCCAAGGGCATCGTCATCCGCGAGGCGCATTTCCCGGGCCGCGCACCGATCGAGGCTTACGGCAATGGCGGTTTCCGCTTTGCCGACATGTCGCATCGCGGCTCGCTGCTGTGCCTGCCTTCTGGCATCTATGGCTGGGAGCCGGCCGATCCGTTGGCGCTGACGGCAGCGGATTTCGTCAAGCTGTTCAACGAGGCCGCCAAGGTTGAGATCCTGCTGGTCGGCAGCGGCAAGGATTTGAGGCCATTGCCTGCAGCGCTGCGGGCGGCCCTGAAAGAAGCGGGCATTTCCGCCGATCCGATGTCGACGGGGGCGGCGGTGCGGACCTATAATGTGCTGCTGGCGGAAGATCGCGCCGTGGCCGCAGCGCTCATCGCCGTCGACTGACGTGGCCGAAAACACCAAACTCGTCATGGAGACGGTGCGTGCCGCCGACCATGACCGCTATCTCAGCGTGCTCTATGCGCCCGAGAACAAGCGTGACGCGCTGTTTTCGCTCTATGCCTTCAACGCCGAAATCGCCGGCATACGCGATCGCATCCACGAGGCGCTGCCGGGCGAGGTGCGGCTGCAATGGTGGCGCGACGTCATCGCCGCCGAAGAGCATCGGGCAAAGGTCGGCCATCCCGTGGCGGACGCGCTGAGGACGGCGATTTCCGCCCACCGCCTGCCTAAGGCCGCATTCGACAATATGCTCGAAGCGCGCATCTTCGATCTCTATGACGATCCGATGCCGTCGCGCACCGATCTCGAAGGCTATTGCGGCGAGACTGCCGCAGCCCTCATCCAGCTTGCGGCGATGGTGCTCGATCCGGTCCAAGCACCACGCTTTGCCGAACTTGCCGGCAGGGCAGGTTGTGCGCAGGCGATGACCGGTCTCCTGCTTCTGCTGCCGCTGCATCGCAAGCGGGGACAGTGCTTTGTCCCGGCCGATATTTTGGCTGCGGTGGGATCGTCGCCGCGAGAGTTCGTTACAGGTGACGGCGGGCCGGGCGCGGAACGCGCCGTTGCCGGGATGATCGCGCTGGCACGCGAGCATCTTTCCGCTTTCGAGCAGGGAGCGTCCACCCTGCCGGTTTCGCTACGTCCGGCGTTTCTGCCGCTGGCGCTGACGCGCGCCTATCTCGACAAGATGGACGGCTCCCGCCATTCACCGCTTGATGGCGCGGTGCGGCTTTCGGCCTTGCGCCGGCATTGGCTCTTGTTCCGGCGTGCGACGCAAGGCTGGCCGGCTGTGTGAAGGCTGATTGCTAATGAGGAAATCCGGCCTGCGGCGAGCATCGGCCCGGCTGAGTAGTTTCCATCATGATGGATCACTCGATCCGCCATCGCGCATCAGCGTTTCATAGTCGCGACCGCCATAGAAGATGTTGACGATGCGGACGACATCATCGTCGACAACATAGGCGGGTGATAGCCGAGTGCTCGAACGGCACCGTTCGCAATCCTGGCGCAATGTCGCCGCGCGGCCGGCCACCACGCGGTGCATTGCCGATGTTTTGACATCGATCTTCGATGCGCAGGACGATTTCAATGCAACGTCAGGATTTCCACCAGTCTCAACAATATGCCGGAAAATATCGGGCAAATTATTTTGGGCGTCTTCGCGATATTCGACCTCAAGCCGCCGAATCATCGGCGCGGCTCGAATACTGCGCGACGAATTCCCTAAGACGGGCACGAACTTCTTCGCCTGAAAGGTTTGGCCTTGTGTCCTCGATCGAAGCCTTCACGCGCGCCCGGATCGAGGCCATGCGCTCGGCATGTTCTTCCTCCTCGCGCTGGAAGGCGCGAAGAGCCGCGCGGACGACCTCGCTCGCCGATCCGTAGGAGCCGTCCTCGACCTTTTCGCGGATCATACGCGCCATGGCGGGTGTTACGGTGACGGACAGTTTCTCAGCGGATTCCATGGGATTTGGCTCGCGATACAAAGTTCTCCGCCGCGAAATCCGCAAGAACCGACATCTATTCCGCAGCTTGCGCTGTTGCAGGCAGCCCCAGCCATTCGCGGCAGTCGGCCAGCGCGCGCGATGTCACCGCGTGCCGCTTGGCGACCGTCTTGTCCTTGCCGCGCAGCCGCTTGCCTTCGATCTTTGGCGCCTCCACGGGCGGGAACAGGCCGAAATTGACGTTCATCGGCTGGAAGGATCGCTTTCCCGGCTCGTCGTCGGAGACAATATGGCCACCAGTGATGTGGTTGAGCAGCGCGCCGAAAGCGGTGGTCAAGGGCGGCCGGGACGGCGCATGGCCAAGCCTTTCGGCGGCGGCGAAACGCCCGGCGAGCAGGCCGATGGCGGCACTCTCGACATAGCCCTCACAGCCGGTGATCTGGCCGGCAAAACGCAGGCCGGGCCGCGACTTCAACTGCAGCGAAGCGTCGAGCAGCGTCGGCGAATTGATGTAGGTGTTGCGGTGCAGGCCGCCGAGGCGGGCGAATCCGGCGTTTTCCAGCCCGGGGATGGTGCGGAATATGCGGACCTGCTCGGCGTGCTTCAGCTTGGTCTGGAAGCCGACCATGTTGTAGAGCGTGCCCAGCGCATTGTCCTGGCGAAGCTGAACGACGGCATACGCCTTTACAGACGGATTATGCGCATTGGTCAGTCCCATCGGCTTCATCGGCCCGTAGCGCAATGTCTCGACGCCGCGCTCGGCCATCACCTCGATCGGCAGGCAGCCGTCGAAATAGGGCGTGCCTTCCCATTGCTTGAATTCGGTTTTCTGGCCGTGGACCAGCGCCTGCACGAAGGCAAGGTACTGCTCCTTATCCATCGGGCAGTTGATGTAATCCTTGCCGGTGCCGCCGGGGCCGACCTTGTCGTAGCGCGACTGGAACCAGCAGATGTCCATGTCGATTGTGTCGGAATGGACGATCGGCGCGATGGCGTCGAAGAAGGCGAGCGCGTCGGCGCCGGTTGCTTCCGCGATCGACTGGGCGAGCGACGGCGCTGTCAACGGTCCGGTGGCAACGATCGCCTGGTCCCAATCCGCCGGCGGCAGGCCCGGCACTTCCTCGCGCCGAATGGTGATGAGCGGGTGGGCTTCGAGCTTCTTGGTGACCGCTTCGGAAAATCCGTCGCGGTCGACGGCCAGCGCACCGCCGGCCGGTACCTGGTGCGCATCGCCGGCGCTCATGATCAGCGAACCGGCCAGCCGCATTTCGGCGTGCAGCAGGCCGACGGCATTGGTTTGCGCATCGTCGGAGCGGAAGGAATTGGAACAGACGAGCTCGGCCAGCCCGTCCGTCTTGTGCGCGTCGGTGCCGCGGACGGGACGCATTTCATGCAGGACAACGGGAACGCCGGCTTCGGCCGCCTGCCAGGCGGCTTCGGAGCCGGCAAGTCCGCCGCCGATAACGTGAATGGGGTTCTTGTCCATGAGCGCCGAAATAGTCGCTTGGCGCAAGGATTGCAATTGCCACGCGGGTGAATTGCTGACGGGGGAAGCCGCCCCAAAACAACAACACCCGCCGGGGGAGGAGGTCCGGCGGGTGTCGTTTTGTTGGTCGATCCTCGGGAGGAGGTGAAGATCGACCATATTCGTCATTGCCGGGGAGGAGGTCGGCTTTGACGAAATTCTTTTCGCCATTTGAAGGGCGCGAAACCCTTTTAGAAACAACCTGGAAACAGCGCCCGCCGGGGGAGGAGGTCCGGCGGGCGCCGTTTTTGTGGTCAACCCTCGGGAGGAGGTGAAGGCTGACCGTATCCGTCAGGGTCGGGGAGGAGGTCGACCCTGGCGAAATTCTTGTGGTTAGATCGCCTTGCGAGCGATCATCTTGATTTCGTCGCGGACGATGCCGAGATCGTTGAGCTGCCGGTTCGACAGGCGACCCAGCTCGGTAACCGTCTCGCGGTAGACGCGCCAGTTACGATAGTTGCGGATCAGGTTCATTGTCGTTCTCTTTTCAAAACTGGTTCGGACCATTTGCGGCCCGAAGGATTAGACCGACTTGCGGGCGACGTAGTGAATGTCGCTGCGGCTGATGCCGAGATCGGTCAGTTCACGGGTGCTCAGGCGGCTCAGCTCGGACACGGTGTCCCTATAGCGGCGCCAGTTGCGATAGTTGCGGATCAGGTTCATGGTAGTCTCGTTTCGTCTTTCTTTCGGATCATTCCGTCTTTCTGTGCACCGTGAAAATAGGTGGGGTCATATCGATTTAAAAGCGCTATTGGTGCATGGCAGCAATGCAAATTGTGCAATGCAACATTAACGCGCGTCCGGTTTTCCGCCCAGATCGGAAAAATGCCGTTAGGTCAAACGCTTGGCCGGACAAGCTAAAAGGACCAAGCAAAGGGGGAGGGGCATGGCGAGCTATTCGTCACGGGTCAGGTCGGATATCGCGCGATGGCAACAGGCCGGCCTGATCGACGCGTCGACAGCCGATGCGCTGACGCGCGACGTCGAGGCAAACGAACGCAAATCGCTGAGTTTCGGCTCGATCCTGGCGATGATGGCGGCGCTGCTGTTCGGCGCCGCTATCCTGATCTTCATCGCCGCCAACTGGGAAGTCATACCGCGGTTGGTGCGGGTCGCGGCACTTTTTGCCGTTATCCTTGCCGGCTATGTCGGCGGGGCGGTGCTGAAGATGCGCGACCATGCGGCGATCGGCGAGGCGCTGTGGATCGTCGCGGCAGCAGCGTTCGGCGGATCGATCGCGCTGATCGGCCAGATGTATCATTTGTCGGGCGACGAGGCCTCGGCCTTGATCACCTGGGGCGCCGGCACGGCGCTGGCGGCGGTGGCGCTGCGCTCAAACCCGCTGACCGTCGCTGCCGTCGGCATCGCCGATGCCTGGCTGTTCCTGAGAGGGTTCGACTACTTCCGGCGCACGGAATTTCCGCATCTCTTCGTGGTCATGGCGCTAATTCTGTTCGCCGTTTCGTTCTGGACGCGCAGCCAGGCGGCGCGCCACCTGATCATCCTGTCGGTGCTTTTCTACCTCGTGCTGTTGGCCATGGAATACGACACGCTGCAAGTCGCCATCCCGCTCGTTGCCGCGTCGGTGCTGCTTTTTACCGCTGCGATCTTTGCTGCCGGGCCGGTCGAGAGGGTTTTGCAACTCGGCGGCAGGTTACCCTTGCACGCGCTGATCGGCTTTCTCACCGGCCTGGCGATGAGACAATTCGAACTGGCGGATGAAAGCAGCTACAATAGCGGCTTCGCCATTGCCTCGGCTGTTGCGCTGGCCGGCATCGTCGCGGCGATCGTGCTCGGCGGCCGCGAGAGCCGGGGACTGCGCTGGGTTGCCTATGCGGGCTTCGCCTTCGAACTCGCCATCATCTATGTGGTGATGCTGCAATCAATGCTCGACACGGCAGGTTTCTTCCTTGCGGCGGCGGTGCTTCTCGCCGTTCTTGCTTTCATTATCATCCGCATAGAAAAGCGCATGAACGCCTCGAACATGACAGGAGCGGCGGCATGATGACAGGCAAAAGACTGATCATCTCGGCGCTGGTCCTGGCGCTCGTCCAGATCGGCTTTCTGAGCTGGATCATCGCCGGACGCGCGGCGATCCTGCGCGATGGCAAGCAGGTCCTGCTCAGGGTCGAGCCGATCGATCCGCGCGATCTCTTGCGCGGTGACTACATTCTGCTCGGGTACGATATTTCGCGCATACCGGTGAAACTGATCGGCAACATTCCGGCCGGCAAGCTTTCCAGCGAGGAAACGTCGATCGTGGTCAGGCTGAAGCAGGGCGCCGATGGCTATTGGGGGCCGACCGCGGCTTGGTTCGGGCAAGCGCCGGCGCCGGCAGCATCCGGCGAAGCCGATATCGTCGGACACGTCTCCGAGGGCTGGGATATCAGCCAGGGAGCAACGACGATCGCGCCGGAGTACGGCATCGAGCGCTTCTATCTGCCGGAAGGCGAGGGGATAGCGATCCAGAACGACATGCGGGTGCGGCCGTTCGGCATCCGCGTGGCGATCGCCGCCAACGGCACGGCGCAGATCAAGGCGCTGGTGGACGGCGACAAGACACTGTTCGAGGAACCGCTTTATTAGATCGCGCTACTGCCTTGCCAATGACCCTCCTTCGCCAGGGCTTCGGAGGAGCTTCGAGTGGCCTGCCACCCGAAGCTCGAAGAGCGAAGGGATGGTGCGGATGAAGGGACTCGAACCCCCACGCCTTTCGGCACTGGAACCTAAATCCAGGGCGTCTACCAATTCCGCCACATCCGCATTGCCCGGCCAATCCCATGTAGCCATCATTCTGTCAATGTCAGAGCTCACATCGGTATCCTTGGCCGGAATGCAAAGATGGTTGAAAATCAGCGTCGCCTGTGACAAAAGGCGTGTCGAATGTGACGGGACGCGACGATCCGCTTCTGCAGAATGTGATAAGAAGTAGGAAAAACAAAGACTTATTCACATTTTGGAGCGTATTTCTGGAGGATTTGTGCCGCCTTGAGCGGACAGATCGCCAAGTCCCGCACCAAAAGCCATTCCCGGCAAGATCATACCGGCAGGCTGTAAGCGGCAGGGGCCGTTTGACGGCCTCATTGGTGGAAACAAAGGTTTTATGATGCAGGTCACCGAAACGCTCAACTCCGGTCTCAAGCGCGAGATCAAGATCACCGTGCCGGCTGATGACATGGAAGCCAAGCTGATGGCGCGGCTCTCCGATGCCAGGAACAAGGTCCGCATCAACGGCTTCCGCCCCGGCAAGGTGCCGGTGCAGCATCTGCGCAAAGTCTACGGCAAGTCGTTCATGGCCGAAGTGGTCAACGAGATCCTCAACGATTCGACCCGTTCGATCATCACTGGGCGCGGCGAAAAGGCTGCCATGCAGCCCGAAGTGATCATGACCGAGGACGAGAAGGAAGCCGAGAAGATCCTGGCAGGCGGTGCCGACTTCGAGTTCCGCCTGAACTATGAGGTCATTCCGCCGATCGAGATCAAGGATTTCTCCGACATCAAGGTGACGCGCCAGGTGTTCGACGTGCCGGATGAAGAGATCGACGAGCAGGTCAAGCGTGTCGCTGAATCCGCCCGCACTTACGAGCCGAAGACCGGCAAGGCCGCCGAGGGCGACCGCGTGACCATCGATTACGTCGGCAAGATCGACGGCGAAGCCTTCAACGGCGGCGCCGGCACCGATCAGCCGCTGGTGCTCGGCTCGAAGGAATTCATCCCCGGCTTCGAGGACCAGCTGGTCGGCAGCAAGGCCGGCGACGAGAAGCAGGTCACGGTTACCTTCCCGGAAAACTACCAGGCGGGGCATCTGGCCGGCAAGGAAGCCACTTTCGACGTGACGGTCAAGGAAGTGTCGAAGCCCGGCGCACTCGAGATCAACGACGAGATGGCCAAAAATCTCGGCCTTGAATCGCTGGAGCGCCTGCGCGAGGTGGTGCGCGGTCAGATCGAGAACCAGTTCGGCTCGATAACGCGCCAGAAGGTCAAGCGGCAGTTGCTCGACCAGCTTGACGCCGCCTACTCGTTCGAGGCGCCGTCCAAGCTCGTCGAGGCCGAGTTCAACAACATCTGGAACCAGGTCAATCGCGATCTCGAAGCTGCCGGGCGCACCTTTGCCGACGAAGAGACGACGGAAGAAGAAGCGCGTGCTGAATATATGCGGCTTGCCGAGCGCCGCGTGCGTCTCGGCCTGGTTCTCGCCGAAATCGGCGAGAAGGCCGGCCTCACGGTGACGGACGAGGAATTGCAGCGCGGCCTGTTCGAGCAGGTGCGCCGCTATCCGGCAAACCAGCAGCAGGAAGCCTTCGAATTCTATCGCAACAATCCCGAAGCGCTGAACACGTTGCGCGCGCCGATGTTCGAAGAGAAGGTGGTCGACCATCTGCTCGGCCAGATTTCGGTCACCGATGTCAAGGTCAGCAAGGAAGAGCTGCTGGCCGACGACGAGGATACGGAGACAACCAAGGCCAAGCCGGCGAAGAAGGCGGCTGCGAAAAAAGCGGACGCAAAGAAGGCCGACGACGACGCCGAAGAGCCGAAGAAAAAGGCCGCGCCGAAGAAGAAGGCCGCCAAGGACGCTGAATAACGTTCCTGGTGAATTCCGAAAGGCCGCCTTCTCGAGGCGGCCTTTTTCGTTGTGGCGCAGACGCAACGGATTTCACGTATCTGGCGGTCGAGGTAGCGATACGAAGCTTTGATGATTATCTGCGCTGGGTTGCGAAATCGCAGCGGTTGTTGGAGGCATCGTTGAGACAGTTCTTCGGTATCGGAAGCGTGGCGGCGGCGTTCCTGCTTGCGTCGGTCTTCGGCATTGCCCAGGCTGATACGGTTCTCGACAACTGGCGGTTCGACAAGAGCAGCGATGGCCTTGTCACCGCCTCGCTTTACGCGACCAACAAGCTCATCACCGGCGGCGGCGCATTGAGCTACAGCCCGGTGTTGACGATCGCCTGCCGGACCGTCGGCGAACCGCGTTGGAGCGAATGGCTGCAGCTGAGCGACACCGTTTCCGCCAGCCGAACCATCGCCATGTCGGTGACTGTCGACCAATCCGCCAAGCTCAACGAAAGCTGGTCGGTCGGGCCGCACAGCAGGATGCTGGTCCGCGACGGTGCCGATGGCATCAGGCGACTAATTTCCGCGGACCGGTTGCTGCTGTCCTGGCGGTTCGGGCTACTGTCGGGGCGCGGCAAAGCCGAGTTTGACCTCGCCGGAGTTGAAGAGGCGGTCGGCCGGATCGCCACCACCTGCAACACCAAATTGCCTTGAGCGGATTGTCCGCATTAATCCATTGCATGATCGAACTCTACCTGCCGGCCGGGTTCCGTGGTATGTAGGTGCCGCAACTCCAGGCAGTGGATATCCGTTCTGCCATTCAAGAGCGCATGCCAGCGGACTAAAGGTGGGCCTGCGCAGGTCAGCCAGGGCAAATTGGCGATCAGGGAGGAAAATGCCATGCGTGCCATTGTGTTTTTTATCGTAATGTCCGTCGCCACCGTCATTGCCGGCCCCTCGCGGGCACAGGATGCGGCGGCGGGTGAGAAGGTCTTCGCCAAATGCAAGGTCTGCCACGTCGCAGACAAGGACCAGAACAAGGTCGGTCCGTCGTTGAACGGCGTCATCGGCCGAACGGCCGGCACGCATCCAGGGTTCAGCTATTCCAAGGCCATGACCGAGGCCGGCAAGTCGGGCGTCAAATGGGACGAAGCCACGCTGACGACCTACCTTCGCGATCCCAAGGCGATGGTCAAAGGAACGAAGATGGCGTTTCCCGGCCTCAAGAAAGACGAGGACATCGCCAATGTCATCGCCTACCTGAAGCAATTCTCCAAATAGCGCGGCTCTTCCGCCGGATCTTTGTATCGCAAACAGGTCGAGGCATAGCCTCGGCCGCAATCTGCCGGCAGTGTCGGTGGGGAGGGCGGCTCGTTGCAAAAAAGACATTGGCCGGCTAGGCTGCCGTTCCCATCGGTGGTCGTCTGAATGTCGACTGAAGAAAGCCGTCTCAAGGATACCGGCATCCGCCTCTCGGAGGCGACGGCGGGTGATTTCATTGCGCTCTTGAAACCACGGGTCATGGCACTTGCCGTGTTTACTGCCTTCGTCGGCCTGATGATGGCGCCCGGCGTGATGAATCCAGTTATCGCCGTAATCGCCATCGGCGCAATCGCGGTTGGAGCGGGAGCCGCCGGCGCGCTCAATATGTGGTACGACGCAGACATAGACGCCTTGATGTCTCGCACGTCCAAGCGACCAATTCCGTCCGGTCGCGTCACGCCTGGCGAAGCTCTCGGCTTCGGTCTGGTGCTTTCCGCACTGTCGGTCATGACGCTCGACGTGTTGGTTGGGTGGCTCGCCGCATCGTTGTTGGCGTTCACCATCTTTTTCTATGTCGTTATCTACACAATGTGGCTGAAGCGCTCGACGCCACAGAATATCGTCATAGGCGGCGCGGCAGGCGCCCTTCCTCCGGTAATCGGGTGGGCGGCCGCAACAGGCGCAATCGGCATTGAAAGTCTCATTCTGTTTCTGATTATTTTCCTCTGGACGCCGCCTCATTTCTGGGCGCTGGCCCTTTTCAAGGTCGGCGACTATGCCGCGGCGGGCGTCCCGATGATGCCGAATGTGGCCGGCCAGCACTCGACCAGAAAACAGATCTTCGCCTATTCGTTGCTCTTGGCGCCAATCGGCGTGCTCCCTTGGGGCTTCGGCTTCGCGAGCGGATATTACGGCACTGCTTCAGCCGCGTTGGGTGCAGGTTTCATTTGGCAGGCCTGGAAGGTTCTCGTCGCCGACAAGGAGATGAAGCCGGCAAAGGCGCTGTTTGCGTATTCGATTGTCTATCTTTTCGCAATATTTGCGGCGTTGCTTGCCGACACCATTGTAATGCGAGTGATCGCTTCAGCCGGCTATTGACGCCGGCTCAAAAAATCACGTTGGCAGAGCACAAAATCCCAGCAACAGCAGAATAACGACGCCAAGGCCGAGTATGAGAACTGTCCTTCCGTCCATGACCTTCACCTTCGACTAGAAGAGCATATCGAAGAACCACGTCCGTAGCTAGTCGGGCTACCCGGAACCTCCTACTCCCGGGCCTTCCTACAAAGCGCGACAAGTCCCCCGCATGAGAGTATATTGATCATGGTGCAGGTCGCGGTTTGCGTGGGCCAATCATGCAGAACGGCAGCACCGTAAAACGCGACCTTACCGGACCTGGTCTGGAGGAATGGTCATGGCAAGCTTTCACGTGATAGCAGGCGCCAGCGAGACGCTGGAACACACCAGAATTCGAAAAATCGGTGTCTCCGATCTTTTTGATGCGCTCAGGCGTGGCGTCGATGATTTCATGGTCAAGCCGTCGCACATCGTATTTCTCTGCCTGATCTATCCGATTGCCGGAGTCGTGCTTGCTGTCTGGACATCAGGCAACAACACGCTGCCGTTGCTGTTTCCGCTTGTGTCCGGCTTTGCGCTGATTGGTCCGTTCGCGGCGATCGGCCTTTATGAGATTAGCCGGCGGCGGGAAGCCGGGCTCGACGCCTCGTGGAGACACGCCTTTGAGGTCAGGAGTTCTCCAGCGCTGCCGGCTATTGCAGCGGTCGGCGTCATGCTGCTTGCGATCTTCATCGCCTGGCTTTTGACGGCCCAGATATTTTACGAGACCCTGTTCGGCCCGGCGCCGCCGCAATCGCTGTCCAGCTTCATCAGTGAAATATTCGCCACGGGACGCGGCTGGACGCTCATCATCCTGGGTCACGCCATCGGCTTCGTGTTCGCCGCGGTTGTGTTGTGCACCACGGTCGTCGCATTCCCGTTGTTGCTCGACCGCGATGTCGGCGCCTACGAAGCCATCCACACCTCGGTGCGCGTTGTCCTGGCCAACCCGATCGTGATGGCGGTGTGGGGCCTTATTGTCGCCGTCGCCCTGATCATCGGATCGCTGCCAGTGTTCGCCGGGTTGGCAGTCGTGCTGCCGATCCTTGGCCATGCCACCTGGCATGTTTACCGGAAAGTTGTGGAATCGCCGCCGGCCACCAGACCGTGAGTTGAAAAAATGCACTCTGCCCGCACCGGCGAAAGTGCCGGTGCGGGCAGGGTGAGGCAGAGCTTTCAATAGGCGGGGTGGCTGAAACGGGCCTGGCGCGCGTCCTTTGTCAGGTCGCGGAAATCTTTGCCGCTCACATGCACAAGCGTCTTGTGGTCGCCGCCCTCGAAATAGATTTCGGGAGCGTCGCCGAGGCTTTCATCGAGAACCACTGGCACACCATAGGCAGCGCCGATCGGCGGCACAGCGCCGACGTCGCAATCGCCGAACAACGAGACCACCTCGTCTCTTCGGAGGCAAGTCCAAGAGGCTTCTCCATGACATCCTGCAATGTCGCGAGTTCTATCCTGTGCGTGCTTGGAACCACGGCGAGCGCATAGCCACGGTCGTGGTGAACGACCACCGATTTGGCCATTATGCTGCCGGGCACATGTGCCGCAATGGCGGATTGTCTGCTTGTCGCGGTGCGGTGATGCTCGACGGTGTCGTAGGAAATTCCTTTCCTATCGATGAAATCCTTCAGTCTGTTTGCGATGGTCATCTTGGGCGCCCCTTGCTGGTGTTCGCGACGCATGTGGAAACGCCGGCATCGCCTGTCGTCTCCGATACCAACTGAAATGGACCAGCCGTGGATTGTTTCAAGGCTAAGCCTCAAGGACCGGACCACCTGGATCCGGATTGCATGTCAGGGCCCGGCCCCGAAAAACGCCATTCGGGTGAGCAGCGTGTAGTCCGCTTCGAAAACCATCATCGTCACGAACACCAGCACCAGCACCGGCGGCAGGATGATCGCGTATGTCAGCGCCAACCGTTCCCAGGCCATGTGCATGAAGATAGCGACGATCAGTCCGGCCTTGAGCATCATGAAGATCAGGATCAGCGACCATCTGAGATAGCCATGGAGACCGAAATAGTCGACCAGATAGGAGCAGGTGCTGAGGATGAACAGCCACGCCCACACCACCAGATAGAGCTTGATCGGGTGCTCCTGATGAACCTCCGCCGGGGTAACGCCGGTCGTCGTCGCATCATGCCTATGGGCGCTGTCCAATGCGTGTTGTCCCAGGCCGTTTGCGGTTGCTTCAGCCATGTCCTGCCTCTCACCAAAGATAGAAAAATGCGAAAATGAACACCCAGACCAGGTCGACGAAATGCCAGTAGAGCCCCATGATTTCGACGTTTTCGTAGCGGCCCCTCCGGCTGGTGAAGAAGCCGGGCCGTCCGACATCGAAATCCCCGCGCCAGACCTTTCGCGCCACGATGATCAGAAAGATCACCCCGATCGTCACATGCGTGCCGTGGAAGCCGGTAATCATGAAAAAGGATGCGCCGAACTGTGCAGCGCCCCAGGGATTGCCCCAAGGCCGCACGCCCTCGGTGATCAGCTTGGTCCATTCGAAGGCCTGCATGCCGACGAAGGTCGCGCCGAGTGCTGCGGTCAAGAGCATCAGGACTGCCGTCTTGCGGCGGTCGCGGCGGTAGCCGAAATTGACCGCCATGGCCATCGTTCCGCTGCTCGAGATCAGCACGAAGGTCATGATGGCGATAAGGATCAGTGGAATATCGGAGCCGCCGATGCGCAGGGCGAAGACCTCGCTCGGATTGGGCCACGGCACGCGTGTTGAGATACGCGCGGTCATGTAGGAGAGCAGGAAGCAGCCGAAGATGAACGTGTCGCTGAGCAGGAAGATCCACATCATGGCCTTGCCCCAGGACACGTTTTTGAACGCCCGCTGATCCGAGGACCAGTCGGCGGCGATGCCTTGCCAGCCTGCGGGCCGCGGCTCTGTTCGGCCGATGTGGGCCAGTGTCGTCTCTGCCATCCGCCCGTTCCTCCTAGGTCAGCAACCCTCGGCAAATGTCGATTAAAGTCGAAGCCCAGCCGGCCAGAAGCGCAAAGATGGCGAGCCAGACGAAAAGCAGGAAATGCCAGTACATCGCGCACAGCTCGACACTGAGGCGAAGCCGCTGCGGCTGCGCTCCGTTCCAGGCGCCGACGCTCGTTCTGCCCAGCCCGACCAGTCCTCCCAGTATATGCAGGCCGTGCATTCCCGTTAGCAGGTAGAAGAAGCTGTTGGCCGGATTGGATGCCAGAAAATAGCCGTCCGCACTCAGTTCCCGCCATGCCACAAGCTGTCCAATCAGGAAGACGAGCGCCGTGAGTCCAGCTGTGGCGAGGCCGAGCCTGACCATGTCCACTTGACCCTTGCGCGCCGCGAGCGAAGCGCACTGTATCGCAATGCTGCTCAAGACCAGTACGCCGGTGTTAAGCCAGAGCAGGGGCGGGAGGGGCAGCGGCCGCCAATCCGACAGCGCCATGCGCATGAAGTAAGCACTGGTGAACAGCGCGAACAGGCAGCCGACGACGGCAAGGAAGACGCCGAGACCGATCTTTGCGGTGGGCAGCGCCGATCGGTCCAGAGCGACAAAATCCCCGGCCATACCTTGCTCGAGCCACGGCTTCGTCATTAGCCGCTGATGGGAAAGCCACCACCCAGCAATACCGGCGATCACGAGCAGGAAGACCAGGATTACGCTCATGCCGGCTCCCTGGAGGGCGCGAAGGAGCCCGGAACGTTTTGTGGTATGAAGTCCTCCTTGGCTCCCGGTACGCTGTAGTCATAGGCCCAGCGATAGACGATCGGCAGATCCTTGCCGAAATTGCCGTGGGCGGGCGGTGTTTGCGGCGTCTGCCACTCGAGCGTCGTTGCCCGCCACGGATTGCCGCCAGCCTCACGGCCATGGCGGATGCTCCAGATGAGATTGAACAGAAACACAATCTGGGCAAAACCGACCATAAAAGCCATGATGCTGATAAACGAGTTCAGGTGGTGGGCCGATTCCGTCATGATCGTCATGTCGGTCAATTCGTTGTAGCGCCGCGGCACGCCCATCAAGCCGAGATAGTGCATGGGAAAGAAAATCAGATAGGCGCCGAGAAAGGTGATCCAGAAGTGGAACCGGCCCAGTGTCTCGTTCAGCATCCGGCCGGTGACCTTCGGGTACCAGTGGTAGATCGCCCCGAAAATCACGAGGATCGGCGCGACCCCCATGACCATATGGAAATGGGCAACGACGAACATGGTGTCCGACAGCGGAACGTCGACAACGACATTGCCGAGAAACAAGCCAGTCAGCCCGCCATTGACGAAGGTGACGATGAAGGCGAGGGCGAAAAGCATTGGAATGGTGAGGTGGATATCGCCGCGCCACAGCGTCAGCACCCAATTGTAGACCTTGATGGCGGTCGGAACGGCGATGATCAGTGTCGTGGTGGCGAAGAAGAAGCCGAAATAGGGATGCATGCCGCTGACATACATATGGTGCGCCCAGACTACGAAGCTCAACGCGCCGATGCCGACGATGGCCCAGACCATCATGCGGTAGCCGAAGATGTTCTTGCGCGCATGGGTGCTGATCAGGTCGGACACGATGCCGAAGGCCGGAAGCGCAACGATGTAGACCTCCGGGTGGCCGAAGAACCAGAACAGATGCTGGAACAGGATCGGGCTGCCGCCGCCGTGCTGCAACTGTTCGCCCATCTCAACGATCGCCGGCATGAAGAAGCTGGTGCCGAGCGCCCGGTCGAGAAGCATCATCACGCAGGCGACGAACAGCGCCGGGAAGGCGAGTAGCGCCATGACGGTGGCGGTGAAAATACCCCAGACAGTGAGCGGAAGGCGCATCAGCGTCATGCCGCGAGTGCGGCCCTGCAGCACCGTCACGACATAGTTCAGGCCGCCCATAGTAAAGCCGATGATGAACAGGATCAGCGAGACGAGCATCAGGATGATGCCCCAGTCCTGGCCGCCGGGCGTACCGGTCATGATCGCCTGCGGCGGATAGAGCGTCCAGCCGGCACCCGTCGGTCCGCCGGGCGCGAAAAAGCTCGACACCAGAACCAGCACGGCCAGCAGATAGATCCAGTAGCTCAGCATGTTGACATAGGGAAAGACCATGTCGCGAGCGCCAACCATCAGCGGGATCAGATAGTTGCCGAAGCCGCCCAGGAAGAGTGCGGTGAGCAGGTAGATCACCATGATCATGCCGTGCATGGTGATGAACTGGTAGTAGGCTTCCGGGGTGATGAAATCGAATGTGCCGGGGAAACCGAGCTGCAGCCGCATCAGCCAGGAAAGCACTAGCGCGACCATGCCGATCGCCGTCGCCGTCGCCGAATACTGGATGGCGATGACCTTGGCGTCCTGCGAGAAAACGTATTTCGTCCACCAGCTGTGCGGATGGTAGAGTTCCATTTCCGCGACTTCGGCCGGCGGTACCGCATCTGCAGGTGTGATATCGACCATAATAGGAACACCTCCGTGCCCTTTTCGGCCAGCCCGACAGTTCGGGCTTGCCGCACTATTTTCAATCCCGACGGCGCACCGTCGTTCCGGTTTCCTACTCTGCCGAGCCCATCTGTTGGGGCGCGGACAGCTGCGCAAAAGTCTGCTGCTGGCCAAGCCACGCCAGATAGTCTTCCTGCGTATCGACCATGACCACGCCATGCATCATCGGATGTCCCTGGCCGCAGAGTTCGGCACACAGGACCTGGAAGGTTCCGGTCTTGGTCGGAGTGAACCAGAAATAGGTGACCGAGCCCGGGATCATGTCCATCTTGGCGCGGAATTCCGGCACGTAGAAATCGTGCAACACATCGATCGAGCGGAGCAGCATCTTGACCGGTTTGCCAACCGGGAGGTGCAGGTCGGCCGCTTCCACTACGACATCGTCCTGGCCGTTGGCATCGGTGGCGATGACGCCGAGTGGATTTTCAGCGTTGACGTCGCGAGTGTCGGATGTGCCGAGCTTGCCGTCCTTGCCGGGCAGGCGGAAACTCCATTGCCACTGCTGGCCGACGACTTCGACCTCTGTTGCGTCGCTTGGAACGTTAACGAACCGGCTCCAGACGAACAGGCCAGGAACGAGCAAAGCCGTGACGCCAACCGCGGTGACGACCGTCAGCCAGGATTCCAGCCGCCTGTTCTCAGGTTCATATGCCGCCTGATTGCCTTCCCGATGACGGAAGCGGAAGACGCAATAGGCCATGAAAAGAACCACGGCGGCGAAGACGACGCCGGTGATCCAGAAAGTTATGATGATGGTGTTGTCGATATAGTCCCAGTTCGAGGCAATCGGCGTCCACCACCATGGGCTCAGGAAGTGGAACAACACCGAGCCCACGACTATCAGAACGAGTACAAGCGCAACGGCCATGTCCCGGTTCCTCCCGGTATTCCAAGCGGCGCAAGCCGTCCCGGGAAATACCAAGTGCATCATAACTTGATTTGCGATGAAAATTCTAGAGCCGGCTGTGGGAAGGGCAAAAATACCATTTCGCGGCGCTGGCGGTCCTTCGGTTCGGCGGTGACAGCGGCAGGCAATGGCGAGCACGCCGAATGCGCCTCGCAGAACCACCGGAACGGCGATCGCCGGGGATCCCTTCCACCTGCTCGACCGACAGCTCGACGAAGGGAGCGGCGCCACCTTATTTGCCGGCAGATGTCACCCGCCAAACTGTGTTGCCGACGTCGTCGGCTATGAGCAGGGCCCCGGTTTTGTCGACAGCCAGGCCGACAGGCCGGCCGCGCGCCTTGTTGTCCTTGTCCAGGAAGTCGGTCACCACGTCGGTAGCGACGCCGCTAGGATGGCCGCCGCTGAATGGTACGAACACCACCTTGTAGCCATTGAAGCGCGTGCGGTTCCAGCTGCCGTGTTCGCCAACGAAAGCGCCGCCGCGATATGCCTCGGGGAGGCTGTTTGCCGTATAGAAGGCCAGTCCCAGAGGGGCGACGTGGGAACTCAGCGCATAGTCCGGAACGATCGCTTTCGCGACCAGGTCCGGACGCTGGGGCATGACGCGGGGATCGAGATGCTGGCCATAATAGCTGTATGGCCATCCGTAGAAGCCGCCATCCTTTACCGAGGTCAGATAATCCGGCACGAGATTGGGGCCGAGCTCGTCGCGCTCATTGATCACGGCCCAGAGCGCCCCGGTCTGCGGCTCCCAGCTCAGGCCGTTTGGATTGCGCAAACCGCTGGCGAAAATGCGCGACCGGCCGGTGGCCCTGTTTACCTGCCAGATGGCGGCGCGGTTCTTCTCGGCCTCGATGCCGTTTTCGGCGACGTTGCTGTTCGAGCCGACGCCGACATAGAGCAGTGAGCCGTCGGGGCTTGCCACCAGGCTCTTCGTCCAATGGTGGTCGATCGGGCCGCCGGGCAGGGCGGTTAGCGGCGTTCCGGGCGCGGTGATCTTTGTGTCACCAGTGTTGTAGGGATAGCGGACGATGGAATCGGTATTGGCGACGTAGAGATCGCTTCCCACCAGCGCCACGCCGAAGGGCGAGTTGAGGTGGTCGAGGAAGACGCTGGTCAGCTCCGGCTTGCCATCGCCGTCGGTGTCGCGCAGCAGCGTAATGCGGTTGCTCGGGCCGCTGTCGCCGCCCGAGGTGACCCAGGACTCGATCCAGCCCATCACCAAATCCTTGGGCCGTTTGATCGGTTCGCCGCCCGGCGCCTTGGACTCGACCACCAGGACATCGCCATTGGGCAGCACATAAAGCGACCGCGGATGCTGCAAGCCGTTGGCAAAGGCCTGGATCTGGAGCCCCTGCGCGACGGTCGGCTTTTCGTCGTTCTTCCACCCGACCACGGAAGCGAGATGCATGGGCGGGAAGAAATATTGGATCGGCTCCGGCAGTTTTGGATTCGGCCCTATCTGACTGCTGGGATCCGGGTCGTTGCCACTGCACGCTGCAAGAGCGATCGCCGCAGTGCAAGTAAAGATGGACGCCGCGATGCGCCCGGCTTGTCTGATGGAGCTTGCTACGCGCATCAATCCGCCACTCCGACGTGATGCCGGTAAACCATGGACCAGCCCAGCCAACCGGTGAAGATGAGGATGACCACGACAACCGCCGAGAGGATCAAGCCGGTGGGAACGATGGAGGTCCATGCATCGCGGGTGTGCACGAGCATGTTGATGATGGACAACGCCAGCGCCAAGAGATTGCCGAGCACGTGCGGCCAAGCGGGGGGCTGTGCCCTTACCAGCGGATTGGCCAGGAAATCGATCAGCCCCGCGATCGCTGCAAGGCAGCCCATGATCACGCCGACGGTAACCAGCCAAGCGGAGAAGTCAGCCCACATCATCTCCGCTGTTCGCCAGTAGGCCAGATCCGTCAGCAGGGTGCCGACGAAGCAGGCGATCGGAAACGGCACCAGCATCGGATGAATAGGATGTCCCGCAATCCTGGCCGTCGAACGCGGATTGTCACCGACCATGATGCGCCATCCTTCTTGGTTCTCGTCCAGACAACCGCCTACCCGGCCTCCGGCGGCTGTTGCCGAGAGGCCGGCAGACGACCGATCGATCTGTCAGGCCCAAAAAGGGCGCTGGCTGGCTGCGCCTGCTAGGCGGCCGACTGGGTCGGCGGGTTCTGATACATCATCCAGAGTTCGATCGCCGCCAGCACGGCGACCAGAATGCCGATCACGACATGCACGGTCATTGCCGTTGTCGCTTGGAATCCAAGCACCCAGGGCGATACGAGAACCCACAGTCCGACGACCAGATTCACCCACTCTTCCCACACGGCAAATGCTGCGAGGGCGGCAACCGAAAGCACGACGATCAAGATTCCGCTGCCGAGGGCGTTCTGCGTCTGCGGGCCTGCCGCAAACGTGAAGATCCAGGGAGAGAAGAACAGAATTGCCCCAAGGATCAGGTTGGCTACGTCACAGAGCCTGGCGTTTGTCCACTGGTTCATGGCATCCTCCATGGGGAGCGTTTATGGCTCCCGAGTTCGGCAAGGTGGTGCCTGAGTTCGGCGAGATGCGCCCGAAGCCGCTCACTCCGTGTCACGGTAGTGCCCTGCCCGGCTGGAATTCCGCATCTGGCGGTACTCCAGCCAAATCCGGCTATCTAACTGAATTCCGGGCTTTATGTTCCATTCGGCACCGGCACGCCTGGATCACTTGGTGGTGATCGAGCGATCCAAAGCTTCGGCGCCTAGCTCATTCTGTCTTTTTATCGAGCCGGTGAAACATTTCTCAGGGATCGCAGTTCTTGGATCCAGAGGAGTTGAATAAGGGCAACCTGCTTGCACGGGAGGAACACGGACGGCACAACTATAAATACGCTCTGCATAGAATACTTCGCAACGAGAAGCTCTCGCTTGTCTTGGTTGCCCCCGAAGCTTGTTTGAAAGACGGCGGTCGCCGCCGAAAAGATTTTCTAAATGAAAATAGCCCAGATCGCGCCGCTAACCGAATCCGTGCCGCCCCGAACCTACGGTGGAACCGAGCGAATTGTTTCGTATCTGACCGAAGAACTTGTCCGACAGGGCCACGAGGTGACGCTGTTCGCCAGCGCCGATTCTCGTACCTCAGCCGAGCTGGTGCCGTGTTGCGACGTTGCGCTGCGCCTGAACCCCAGGGTCCAGGACGGTGGTCCGCACCACGTTATGATGCTTGAACGGGTGCGCCGGCGAGCCGATGAATTCGACGTTTTGCATTTCCACGTCGATGTTCTGCACTTCCCCATTATTCGGGATTTTGCCAGACGAACGGTTACCACGCTTCACGGCAGGCTCGACCTGCCCGATCTGGCGCAACTTTATGCTATGTTCAACGATGTTCCCCTGGTCTCGATCTCCTTCGACCAGCGCCGGCCCGTGCCGCCCGTCAATTGGATTGGAACGGTGCATCATGGCCTGCCCCGCGATCTTCTGCCATTCCACCGGAACACCTCTGGCTATCTTGCGTTTCTCGGTCGCATCTCGCCGGAAAAGGGGCCGGAAGCGGCCATTGAAATAGCAGTGCGGGCGGGGTTTCCCCTGAAGATCGCCGCCAAGATCGACAAGGTGGACCAGTCGTTCTGGAAGGAAAGGGTCGAGCCGCAAGTGCTGCGGCATTCGAACGTGGAGTTCATTGGCGAAATCGATGAGCGGCAAAAGGCGGATTTTCTGGGCAATGCGAAAGCGCTTTTGTTCCCGATCGACTGGCCGGAACCCTTCGGGCTCGTGACGATCGAAGCAATGGCCTGCGGTACGCCGGTGATTGCGTTCCGGCGTGGCGCCGTCCCGGAGATCATCGATGACGGTGTGTCCGGATGGATCGTGGATACGGTGGAGGAAGCTGTGGGCGCGCTCCGGCGCATAGACAGCCTCGATCGCGCACGAGTGCGAAAGACGTTCGAGAAGCGGTTCACGGTCGAGCGCATGTGCAGCGATTATGTGGCACTCTACCGAGCACTCACGAGCGGCATGGCAGACGCAGTTGACCCCACAAACGAGCTCTCCAGAAACATCGCGATGGTGGCCGTGGGGGGCTGAGGAACCGACTAATCCACATGCAGACCACGACGGTGACGTCAGGGGGGCACCTGCGGGGTCTTGTCGCCGGGCACGGCGACTGCGCCAGAAGCTTTTGATCAGCAGCAAGCTTTCCCGGGGCTATGGCTTTCGCGGTGGCACACTGCCGCCGCCCAGTCCGGATTGACGCGGGATACTTTCGCTGCAAAGGTACTTTAACGACTTGTTTACCATGCGTCAGTCAGGGGTGGGGGGAATTTGGAACGGTTTTTGGGTGCGAACCGCCTTAACTGGGATGATCGGGCCGAACTGCACTCGACCGACACAACGGGCAGCTACCACATCGAGAATGTGCTGGCCGGCGGATCCAATCTCTATGAGCTGGAAACGCGCGAGGTCGGCGATATTGCCGGCAAGGATATCGTCCACCTGCAGTGTCACATCGGCCTCGACACGATCAGCCTGAAGAATCTCGGCGCAGGCAGTGTGACGGGGCTCGACTTTTCACCGGCGGCGATCGCGGCGGCGCGGGATTTTGCTGCGAAGGCAGGCACCGACGTGCGCTTCGTGGAAGCGCCACTGTTCGAAGCGGTGGAAGCGCTCGGTCGGACCTTTGACATCGCTTACGTTACATGGGGCTCGGTAAACTGGCTGGACGACGTTTTCCGTTGGGCGCGGGTGGTTGCCGACCTCCTGAGACCCGGCGGCCGTCTCTACATGGCCGAGGGCCATCCATTGATGTTTCAGTGCGATCGAAAGGCCGCGGCCCTGGAATTGAAGCACGACTGGCGAACGCCGATAGCTCGACCGCTCGCCTGGAACGAGGAACTGACCTACACCGGCGATGACCGCATCTTGAAGCATCCTCGCTATTATGAATGGATCCACCCGATCAGTGACGTGGTGAATGCGCTGATTTCAGCTGGTCTGACGCTCGATTTTCTCAATGAGCATGACACTGTTTCGTGGCAGCACTTTTCATTTGCCGTGCGGGCCGGCAAGGATATGTACGGCTTGCCAGAGAACTCTCCCAAGATACCGATGGCCTATTCCATTGGCGCGACGAAGCGCAGCATCGGCAAGATACCATACCTTGTGTCTCCCAAGGCGATCGAGGGGCACTAGTCCAGGTCGACGCTCCTGAGTACTCGGGTCGGAGCGTCGAAGTTTGCAATAGCTCGCGCTCCTCGATCTTCCGACGGATCGCCGGCGCCAGCGCATCTCAACTCAATCAGTGGGACCATGTCAGTGGAAGTCGGCAGCTGGCTCCAACCGCTCGGGCCTGCAGCATCAGCAACGGTCGGAAGTGCAAAAGCTCTAAGGGGCGTGAAGGTGACATTAAACATTGAAAGCTAATGTTCCTCATCGGGTCGACCCGGGAACCTGAAATGGCACTTGAGGAATCGCCTATTGGCTTTTTTCCGCGCTAAGTTCGGCGGCATCAAGGAGGTCGTCTTTTCGTCGGCAAACATTCCGGCGGCGATCGCGCTTATCGTCATACTTATCAGCGCCGCGTTCGCGGAGCACCAGAACAAAGTCGTCTCGGACCAGGCCGTCCGTGCGGACGTGTTGACCAAGGTCAATCTCATCCGCGCCAAGCTCGAAGGCAATATCAACGGAAACCTTCAACTCGTGCGTGGATTGGTCGCCGCGGTCGTGACCGAGCCTTATATGGGACAGCAACGCTTCGCCTCGCTGGCGAGCAATCTATTTGGCGCCGACTCGCAATTGAACAATATTGCCGGCGCGCCCGATCTGGTCGTTTCCCTGATGTACCCGATGGAGGGTAACGAGCAGGCGATGGGCCTGGACTACCGCAAGAACGAGCGGCAGCGTGCGGCTGCGCTAAGGGCGCGAGACGAACGCAAGCTGGTGCTTGCCGGTCCCGTCGAGCTGAAGCAGGGAGGACAGGGCTTCATCGGCCGCTTTCCGGTTTTCGTGCCGAGCGTGGGCAACACGGAAAGGTTCTGGGGCATTATTTCCGCCGTTGTCGACGTGCAGCGCCTTTACAAAGCGAGCGGCATGCTTGACGACGATCTCGGGATCGACATCGCGCTGATCGGCAGGGACGCCCTCGGTCACCGAGGTGGTCAATTCTACGGCAATGAGGAGATCAGCAAAAGCGATCCGGTGACGGCTGACGTTTTGCTTCCTTCCGGCTCGTGGCAGCTCGCTGCCATTCCCAAGAACGGCTGGCCTTCGACGCCAAGTAACGCATGGTTGTTGCGCGCGATCATGGCGACGGCCGGGGCCTTGGTTGTGTTCCCCTTCCTGGTCACTGGTCGTCTGATAGGCGAAAGACAGCGCAATTATGCGGAGTTGCGCCGATTGTCACGACGCCTTGAACTCGCTCTGGAAGCTTCGGCTATCGGGGTTTGGGAACACGATCTCGCGACCAACGAGCTTACATGGGATGAACGCGTCAATGAAATATATGGCAAACCAGCGGGGGAGCACCGGGGCTACACAGACTGGGCGGGAGCGATCCATCCAGATGATCTGGCTGGCGCCAACGCAGATTTCGATACGGCGGTGGCCAGCGGACGACCATATTTGTCGGAGTACCGGATTGTGCGCCCGAATGGCGAGGTCCGTCATGTTCGGTCCAAGGCGATCCTTTACCGGGCCACAAACGACACCCCAAAAATGATCGGCGCGGAATGGGACGTGACTGCCGACGTCCTGCTGAACAAGGATCTGGTTCGCGCAAAACAGCTGTCGGAGTCGAAAAATGCAGAACTCGAGTCGGCCAAGGCGCGCATAGAGCACATTGCGCTTCATGACTCGCTGACCGGCTTGCCCAACCGGCGTTACCTCGACCAGGTACTGGAAGACTACGCGGCAAATGCCAGGCGCTCAGGCGGGCGTGCGGCACTGCTTCACATCGATCTGGATCGGTTCAAGCACATCAACGATACGCTGGGCCACGCCGCCGGTGACGCGATGCTGGTTCACGCGTCGACAGTCCTCAGATCGAAGGTCGGCGACGAAGGATTCGTCGCCCGCATCGGAGGAGACGAATTCATCGTTCTGTGCGTGGTACGCGACGATACCAAGCAACTGGCGCTGCTTGCCGATCGGGTCATCAGCCAGATGCGCGAGCCCGTCTACTATCAGGGCCATCGGTGCCGTTTTGGCGTCAGCGTGGGTATAGCTGTCGACAACGGAAAAAATGTCGAAGCCAAACACCTGCTGGTGAACGCAGATATCGCGCTTTACCGAGCAAAGAGCCGTGGGCGCAATCGATACGAATTCTTCACTGACGCGATGCAAAGCGAAATCGTCGATACAAAACGGATTGCCGACGAAATTCTCGGCGGCCTCGAGCGCAACGAGTTCATCCCGTTCTACCAGCCCCAATTTGACGCAAAGACGCTCGAAATCGTTGGGGTTGAGGCGCTGGCGAGGTGGCGACATCCAGTAAAGGGTATTTTGGCGCCCGACATCTTCCTGAGGATTGCAGAAGAACTGAACGTCGTCTCGATCATCGACCAAGCCATATTGAAGCAATCGCTTTCGGATTTCGAAGAGTGGTCCACTGCAAAATTTAACATTCCACGGGTGTCTGTCAATGTCTCGGCGAGGCGCCTTCAAGACGAGGAGCTCATCAAGAGCCTGCGAGAACAAGATATCAAGAAAGGAACAGTTTCGTTCGAGCTTGTTGAGTCAATTTTCCTGGACGAGAACGACGATCTTGTCACGTGGAACATCGAGCAAATAAAAGAACTGGGGATTGACATCGAAATAGACGATTTTGGTACCGGCTACGCTTCGATGGTCAGTTTGCTGAAGTTGCAGCCGCGCCGGCTGAAGATAGATCGGCAGCTGGTCACCCCAATCGTCAAATCGCCGCAGAGAAGGCAGGTTGTCTCGTCAATCATCGAAATCGGCAAATCGCTGGGTATCGAGGTCGTGGCGGAAGGCGTCGAGACGATGCAGCACGCACGGCTACTCAAGGGCCTGGGCTGCGACATATTGCAGGGTTATGCCTTCGGCCACCCGTTAGACTCCGAGGGACTTAAGACATTTGTCCGATCGCGGCGCCTGCGCACGGCCAGCTGAGCCTCGGCGCCAGAATTTATCGAGCCGACCGCCTTGAGGTTGCGGTACATAGGCGCACAGCGGACAAAGCTGAAAACAACGCCAAACCTCAGATCAGCAGCAGGCCCTTCATGCTGGAGTGGCCTTTCCTGCCGATGATGATGTGGTCGTGAACGGCAATGCCAAGCGGTTTGGCCGTCTCTATGATCAGCTTGGTCATCTCGATGTCGGCGCGCGACGGCGTCGGGTCTCCCGACGGATGGTTGTGCGCCAGAATGATCGCCGTGGCAGAGAGCTCCAGGGCGCGCCTGACCACCTCGCGCGGGTAGACCGGTGTGTGGTCGACGGTGCCGACCTGCTGCACTTCGTCGGCGATCAGCGCGTTTTTCTTGTCGAGGAACAGGATGCGGAACTGCTCGCGCTCCTCGAAAGCCATCACCGACCGGCAGTATTCGAGAACCTGCGTCCAGGTCGACAACAGCTCGCGGCCGGCGATCTCGCCGCGCGCCATGCGCTGCGCCGTTGCCGCAACCACCTTGAGGTCGAGCGCCACCGCCGGGCCGATGCCCTTCACCTCCTGCAGGCGCTCGACGGGCGCGCCGAGGACCTCGGCCAATGTACCGAAGCGTGCCAGCAAGGCCTTGGCGACCGGCTTGGTGTCGGCGCGCGGGATCAGCCGAAACAATAGAAGCTCGAGCAGTTCGTAGTCGGGGAGGGTGTTGGGACCGGCGGCGAAGCGCTCGCGCAAGCGATCGCGATGGCCGAGATAATGCGGCTTGTCGGCGGCCACCGCCTTCGCGGGCGATCGCACCGGCCTTTCGGGAAAGAAGGCCCGCTCGTCGTCGTCACCGTTCATGGCTGCCCACCCAGCATTTGCCGGGCGAGGTAACGCCCGATCTGCCAGACACTAGGCCCGCAGGCCGGGGCGGTCGAGGTTTTTTGGCGACAGCGTGAAGATCTCGCAGCCGGTTTCGGTGACGCCGATCGTGTGCTCGTACTGCGCCGACAGCGAACGGTCGCGCGTCACCGCGGTCCAGCCGTCCGACAGCACTTTCACATGCGGCCGGCCGAGATTGATCATTGGCTCGACGGTGAAGATCATGCCCGGCCGCATCTCGACGCCTTCGCTGGCGCTGCCGTAATGCAGGATGTTCGGCGCGTCGTGAAACAGCCGGCCGACGCCGTGGCCGCAGAAATCGCGCACCACCGAGCAACGCTCGGCTTCGGCATAGGTCTGGATGGCGGCGCCGATGGCGCCGGTGCGGGCGCCCGGCTTGATTGCCGCGATGCCGCGCATCAGGCACTCATACGTGACTTCGAGCAGCCGCTCCGCGGCACGCTTGATCGTGCCCACCGGATACATGCGCGAGGAGTCGCCATGCCAGCCGTCGAGTATATAGGTGACGTCGATATTGACGATATCGCCATCCTTCAACGGCTTGCTGTCGGGTATGCCGTGACAGACGACGTGGTTGATCGAGGTGCAGGATGATTTCGTGTAGCCGCGGTAGTTGAGTGTCGCCGGAAGCGCGCCATGGTCCATGCCGAACTCGAAGACGAAGCGATCGATCGCTTCGGTGGTGACGCCGGGCGCCACCATCGATACCAGTTCGTCGAGGCAGCGCGCGGTGAGATCGCAAGCCTTGCGCATGCCGATAAAGCCTTCCTCGTCGTAAAGACGGATCTGGCCGGTGTTTCTGAGCGGTGCCGTGGCGGCGTCGAGATAGGTGACCATTTTTATCCGTCTGCAGGGATGCGAGGGCTGGATGAGCCCCCGCCAGAGAAATCTCCCCAGATTTGGCACTGGAAGGCGCAAGGTTCAAGGACGAACTGCCGGCGACGACCGAAGACCGGCGATATTCAGGTCTTTGGGGCACTCTCCTTGCCTGTAGCTGCCCATGCTCCCGACCGGTTCATTTGGCTACCGCAGTGACGACACATTTCTAGGTGAGAAGTCGGCCCAAGCATGAAGCCGCCACGGCAACTTTTTGTGCCGAACGATGTTGCTGCGGGGGTGTCGGTTCGGGAGAGGTCGAATGGACAGACTGCAATTTGCGGTGCCGGTGCGTATCGCGCCTGTGCCCAGCCAGCCGGTCGAGGAAATCTACAGTGTCGAGCAGGCGCTCGATTTCCTGCAAACGTGGCCGGTTCGCCGGAAGGGGCCAACCTACCAGGCCGCGTTCAATGCCTGTTTTGGCGCCACGGTGGACATCGTCGAGACCGAAGACGCATGCCGGGCCTTCATGGCCTTTTGCCGGGTGAGCGGCTTGCTTGCCAGGGACATGATGGTTCCTCCGCGCAAGCGCGGCGGCGAGGCGAGGGGGCTGAGGGCGTAGGGAGCCGTCGACACGATCCGCAGTCTGTCTTCGCCCCTTTGCTGACACCCCCTCAGAGTGGGTAGGGTCCAGCCACGCTTGCCAGCATCACGCTGGCGATAGACATATGCCAAGTTGAAATTGCTGGTACGCCCAAGGGGAATCGAACCCCTGTTACCGCCGTGAAAGTCGTCCCTTTTGCCCTTTCCCGAATGCTCGTGAACGTGTATAACATATTGAAAGATATATGTTTATTCCACGGATATTCACGCCCGTTCATAGGCGTTCACGTCACGCTTATTAGGGAAAACTTGGGGGACGTTCTGAAATGGCTCGCACCGTCAAAGATGCTCGACTGGACACCAGGGCGGCCCGAATTGCCCTGCCGATGCAAGACAAACCGCATTGGCGGATGATCGAAGAGGGCTTTCACGTCGGCTATCGGAAAGGTCCGCGCGGCGGCAAATGGCAGTCCCGGATTTTCGTCGACGGCAAATACGTAGAGAAGGCTATCGGGACAGCAGACGACACGGCAGACGCCGACGGCGCCATCATCCTTTCTTGGTCTCATGCGCAGGCGGAGGGCCGCACGTGGCGAGAGAAGGCGCTGCGAGAGGCGAGGGGGCATGGCCGGGCAAGGGCCGCCTATACGGTCTCAGACGCGCTCACGGACTATCTGGCGGACTGCGAGCAGTGCGGCAAGAAGGACATGCGCGGCGTCAAGCAAACCATAAAGGCGAGGATTGAACCGGTGCTGGGTTCGATCGAGGTCGATAAGCTCACCACCAAAAAAATCAAGGAATGGCAAACCGATCTATGGCTGGCCCCTGCGAAAAACCGGGGCGGCAAAGAGATCGCAAGGGAGAGCGATCCGAGGGCGCGGAAAGTCACGGCCAACAGGATTCTGACGACCTTAAAAGCTGCCTTGAATCTCGCGTTCTCCGAAGAGCTTGTCGACAGCGATCTGGCATGGCGGAAGGTCAAGCCGTTCAAAAATGTCGAGATTGCGAGAATTCGATACCTGTCCATTGATGAGCAGCGGCGGCTGGTCAACGCCTGCGAACCCGAATTTAGGGCCCTGGTTCGCGGTGCCCTATTTACCGGCTGCAGGGTGTCCGAGCTTGGCCGGCTTCGTGTCAGCGACATCAATCTGGACGCAAACACAGTCCACGTGCTGATTTCCAAATCCGGCAAACCCCGTCATGTCGTCTTGGGTGACGAGGGCGTTGAGTTCTTTAAGACGGCGATCGCTGGCAAGCCGGGTCACGCCATCGTCTTTCCGTTTCGTGGTCGTGAATGGCAGAAGTCGGAGCATTTCCGACCGATGGTCGAAGCGTCGGATGC
Source organism: Mesorhizobium sp. M1334 (assembly GCF_040317995.1). Classification (NCBI taxonomy): domain Bacteria; kingdom Pseudomonadati; phylum Pseudomonadota; class Alphaproteobacteria; order Hyphomicrobiales; family Phyllobacteriaceae; genus Mesorhizobium; species Mesorhizobium sp. M1334. The sequence goes on along the minus strand of NZ_JAMYLM010000019.1, from coordinate 53,094 downwards.
GGCCAAAATTACGCCGCGGGCTCGCTTTCATGATCTTCGCCATAGCCACGCCAGCGCATTGGCCATGGCGGGCGTGCCCATGGGCGTCATTGCCACCCAGCTTGGTCACTCTGACACCCGAGTGACCGAACGCCATTATGCGCACTTGGCGCCGTCGTATGTTGCCGACACCATTCGGGCTCACTTCCCTAAATTAGGCATTGGCGAAAAGAGTAACGTGACGGCAATAGCGGCAGCGCGGTGACACCGCCGTTCATTTCACCTTGACGAGATTCATTGCGGAACCCTATATCCATTCCAAGCGCTGATTCGCTCGCGCTAAAAGGGTTCGCGACTTCGCGAACGGGCATCCAACCCAGAGAAATCAACAGTCGTGGCAACACGGCATTTCTGGGAGATCCACGTGACGCGAAAACCTGCTTACACAATCGAAGAGCTTTTACAGATTCATCCAGGTGGGCGAACTCGCCTGTACGACGCCATCAAAGCCGGCCAACTTGTTGCTCGGAAGATCGGTCGTCAAACCATCGTCCTTGACGACGAGTATACGGCCTATCTGCAGGCGTTGCCGAAAATTGAACCGAAGCGTGAGCCGGTGTCATGACCGGCGCCGACGAACTGTCCCGCCTCAAGGAACAGGCGATGAACATGCGCTTACGCCTGGAGAACCTCCTTTGCCAGCGCGAGGCCGCGCTGGAAGGAGGCGGCCTCGTTCCTGCCCCTGCCGAGATCGACAAAGCCCGCGACCGCCTCGAGGCAGCTGAGCGACTTGTGGACGCGCATGTGCGCATGGCGGTGCGAGCATGACCGTCAACGATATCGTCGGGGCCGTGGCGATGGCACGCTGGTTGCTGGACGCGAAGGATCCGAAAGCGACCTTCTACGCAATGCTACCCGCGGTGACTGATCAGACGTCGTGCGAAATCAGCGATAGCGAATTGTTCGAATTGGCCATGGCCATTGCTGGATTCGGCGCGATCGTCCGCGGCGACTTCACTGGATTACCGTCCTTCGGTGAAACGTCGCCATGAGTAAGCCGCTCCGTGAGCCACGACACGTCCGGCTCTACCACTGGCTCTTAGAGAGCCCTGCATATCAGTCGCTGGACGTCTACGGCAGAGCCCTGCTGGTTGAGTTCAAGAAGCGCTACAACAGTGTCAACAACGGCAATATCGCCTTTAGCGGGAAGGAGATGGAAGCGGCGCTCAGTTGCAGCAACAAGCCGGCCGATCGTGCACTTTCGGACTTGATAGACCGTGGTTTCGTCAAGGTGGCGAAGAAGGGCCATTTCGATTGGAAGAGACAGGTCGAAGGCGGCAGCCGAGCGAATACCTGGATCCTCACGGAATATCCGATTGACTACCCGACACATAGCGCCATGCCGGCGACAAAGGACTTCATGAAATGGCGCCCGGCGAAGGCACTGCAGAAAAAAACGCGGGGTGACGAGAGCACCGCAATGGGGGGACGACGGCACCGCATTCCGGAAGGCATGGGGGGACGAGAGCACCCGAATGGGGTGACGACGGCACCCGATATGACGCAAAAGCACGACGTCAATGGGGGTACGAGAGCACCACCATATAGTATACCAGGTGAGGTGGTGGGTTCGGTGCGCCTTCCGGCCAAGAGGGGAGAGGCTGCGTGAAACAGCTAGACCTCTTTGAATGGACCCCGTCTAGCCAAGCCCGGACCATTCTCCCATTCCCGCAGGACCGGCGGACGGGTGAGATACGGCGTGTCGCCGATCTCATCCAAAAAAAGAAGGGCAGAGCAGCTGAGCGGCTATGGCAGCACCAGATCGATCAAATCCGCCGCCAAATGACGAGATCGGGTTTCTCGGCAGACGAGATCGAAGCCGGCGTCTCGTCATTCCACTGCGCTGTACAATCGGAACTAGATCGTGCTGCATGGGTGGCCGGCGGCGAAAAGGCCCGTCCTGGCGACGGCGCGGGCCGAAGGTGAAAGGAAGTCTCATGATCGCTGCACTGGTACGACGCGGCTGGCACCGGACGCTTTTGGCAATTGACCGATGGCGGTTGCGGCGGCCGCGATGACCTAAAAGATAGTTTCGGCCCGTCGAAAACCCCTGGCGCCGTTCGAGTTTCGGTGGATGCCAAATATAGTGTTAACAGAAATCTTTCCTCTAGGGGTGGTGTAATCGACGGTTGCGAGTCAGTATCGCTGAGAAAGATCGATTTGAATCACAAGCCGAATCAACCCCGTCCTGCTACCCTGCAGTGGCGGGTTTTTTATTGGTCCGGATAGGCGGGCGTTTTATGAAGGACCGTTCGCAATACGAGGCCAAGCGCCGGGCTTCGCAACCGTGGCGGGCTTGGTATCGGACCAAGGAATGGTTTGCCACTCGATCACGGCAGTTGAGGCGGGAGCCTTACTGCGCATTTTGTGCTCGGGCTGGCGTAAGGACGCAAGCAACGGTCTGCGACCACGTCGAGCGCCATCGCGGCGATCGGCTCCGGTTCTTTGCTGGGCCGTTTCAAAGCCTATGCAAAGCCTGCCACGATTCATCGAAACAGTCGGAAGAGCGCAATGGCTATTCGAGCGCGGTAGGCGCCGACGGATGTCCTGAGGATCCGCGACATCCGTTCAATCGAAGTGCCATTCGTCTCGGGGGTCAGTCGTAAGCATCTCCAAAAAGGACAGCGCCTTGCTCATCCACGAGGCTCTGGAATTCGCCATAGCACTTAGATAAATGAAGGCACTGCGACTTCAGTGCGCGCACAGCGGTTTCCAGTTTGATGGGTTCGCTACCCCCAATACCATAGCGCGGGTTCGTGCCACCCTGTGCCGGCAACCGCTTCATCATCTGCGTAATCCCGAGCTCGACATGCGGCGTGAACCTATGGGTATGCTTGTTGCGAAAATCGTCCGTTGTTGATTTGTAATCGCCTGCGTCGACCCTGTTGAGGACCCTGATCAGCTTCTTCCATGATCGCCAGGGCTTAGCCAGCTTGCAGGCCCACTCTTCGTTGATCTTCCAGTCCTCCGGAAGGGTCTCAAAATCATCCGACCATTTCTCACCTAGTAGGACGCAATTCGCTTGGTGGGACAGATGGGCCGCTGCAAAATAGAATCTTGCTTTTAGCGTATAGGGGCTCAGAAGTGCAGTCGACGCTAGGTCCTGTACGAATTCGTGCAGGATTTCGCTCTTCTCGAGAACGTCGAGCCCTTGGATTACCTTTTGCCAGACGCCGAGCCGCTGCGTAAGACTGATAAGGTGATTGATTCCGTTGGCGAGGTCTCTTGCAGCCTCGGCCGCCAAGTCCCTATAGACCATCTGTTGAGGGCCGAATTCCGCGTCGAGCCTGACGGTTGTAGGCGCCCTGAACCAACCATAAGGCATAAAGGGTGTGAATGCTTCGGTCTCGCGGAGCGCCTTGAGATATTCGGAATATTTCGACGCAAGAAAGTCGTTCACCTGTTTCATCAACAATCTTTTCTGAGCGGCGAATTTGCCTGATTTCCGGGGTCGGAATTTGCAAGAGAATATCTAATTTGGGACAGCGATCGTCCCAAATTGAATTACGCCTAACGTCTGCTCTCGAGACAAGACGCAATATGAGCCCTAGACGATCCGGAAGGCGTTCTTGAAGTCCTCGTGCATGTCCGTGTCCTTCGGCGGATAAAGGCCCTTGGCGCGCAACGCGTCGACGGTCCTGTGATGGCGCGCCACCCGCGCGTCGTCGTAGAGGATTTCCTCATCGGGGCAACTGTCGATCCAAGCAACGAAGCTCGAGGCAGCTTCCCGCCCATGTGCGGCCGCAAGGCCTATGGCTACATGCCCTGCAATCTCATTGATCGCTTTCCGATCCATATTGCCGCCCCTCACAACGCATTGGTCGGACGACAGCCGGCGCAGCTGGACGAATGCCTTCCGAATGCCGATTGCCGCCTCTGTCTCGGCAAAGCCCATTCCGTCGGCTCGGCATTGGCGGCGGAACTTGAGCGCGGCATCTTCAGCGGTTTCCGGGATAAGGCCGATCACCGCCACAATGGCGATCACCGCGAGCACGATCATCGGGCCATATTCAAGCATCGAAGTTGGTCCCTGGTTCAGTTCTAGGGGGGCGGCGTAGGTCCGAACAGCGGTCGCGTCAACAAATAACTTACTGAAAATAAAAGAGAAATCGCCGATCTCAGCGGCGCCGCTGCCGCGTCCAGAAGGCGGGGGCGGGTCAAAAGTCGCCAGCTTTTTTGCCGCCTAGACCGCCGTGGCTGTCACGCGCAGAGTTAGTTTTGCCATCGATAGGTTTTCACCATTTGGAGCGCCACTCCTTAGAGGCCCCCTTCGATCGGGCCGTTAGCGGAAGTCAGCCTCCCCGGCGCTCCATGCCCAATGCGGGCTTTGGAGGGGTCAAGGTCGACGCGATCGAGGCGGGCGGTCACGACGCGTGATCGCCCGCCGCATGAAATCAGTATTGGGGTTTCGGCATGGGTTTGCGCGGACCGGGCGCGGCTCGACAGCGACTTGCTAAGGAACAGGCCGCAGAAACCAAGCGGCGCCTGCCTTGGAAAAAGAAAGGCCTGTCCCGCGCGAAGCGGATGATCGCTTTCCTTCAGTGGCTTCCTGTCACGAAGGGCATCCGCCGCGGCAAGAAAATGCGGCTCCTGCCGTCACAACGGGAATTCGTTGAGAACGTTTTTGCGACTGACAAGGCCGGCAGACGCAAGGTCTCACTCGCCATTCTCAGCCAGCCGAAAGGCAACGGCAAAACTGGCTTGATTGCTGGGATCTGCCTGGCGGCGCTTCTTGGTCCGGAGTCCGAAGAGCGTGGCGCCGTGTTTTCGGCGTCGATCGACCGCGGCAAGGCGGGACTGATTTTCGATGAAATGAAGGCGACGATCCTTCGCGTCCCGGAATTTGCAGCCCGGGTGAACATAGTCGACTTTCACAAGAAAATTCACGTGCTCGAGGGTGACGGCCTCGATTCCGTATACGAAGCGCTATCGGCAGACGCCCGCCGCTCGCAAGGGCTGTCGCCGACGCTGTGGTGCTACGACGAGCTTGGAGAGGCGCCAGACGGCGCGCTGCTCTCCGTTCTGATGGAATCGGAAGGCAAGCGGGACGAAACGCTCGGCATCGTGCTTTCGACCCAAAACGAGAGCGACGACCATCCGCTCTCCAGGTTGATCGATGACGCGCTGACTGGCGCGGATGCTTCGACCTATCTCCAACTCCACACGGCGCCGGAAGACGCGGACCCGTACAGAGACGAGACTATCAAGGCCTGCAACCCTGCATGGGGCCACTTCCTCGACCTGAAGGCGGTGCAGAAATCCCGCGACCGGGCCCGACGTATGCCGGCGTTCGAAAGCTCCTATCGGCGCTTGCGGCTCAACCAGAGGGCGGACGCCAATCCGGAAAGCCGGATCGTGACACTTCCGGTCTGGAAACAGAATGCCGGCCCGGTCGATCGGGCTGCATTGAAGGGCCGCGCCTGTTTCGGCGGCCTCGACTTGAGCGGCAAAAATGACCTCACCGCCCTGGTGCTGGTCTTCCCGTCGGACGATCCGGATCCGACATTCGACGTCTTGCCGACCTTCTGGACGCCTCAGGACCAGCTTGAAGCCCGCCGGCCCGCCGAACGGGAACGATTCCGCAGGTGGATTGCCGAAGGCCACATGCTTGCCACGCCTGGCCCGACCGTCCGCTACAACTTCGTTGCGGCGGAGATGGCGAAACTGGCGAGGGAGTTCGACATCAAGTCGATCGCCTTCGATACCTATCGAATCGAGGATCTGAAGACCGAGCTTGACGATATCGCCTGCACGCTGCCGCTCGAGCCCTTTAGGCAAGGCTTCGTCAGCATGGGGCCGGCCGTGGAGCGTTTTGCAGAACTCGCTTTGTCCGGGAAGCTACGACACGGCGGGCACCCTGTTTTAACCGCCGCTGTAGCCGGGGCAATCACGGTCAGTGACGCCGCCGGAAACTTGAAAATCGACAAAGAGAAATCCAACGGCCGCGGACCAGTTCGCGTGGACGGCGCAGTGGCGCTCGCCATGGCGATGCAAGTCGCCAATCGTTTCGAACCTCCGCCAGTCAAGCCTTCGCTGAAGGGCTTCCTGAACAACCCCGTCATGGTGGTCTAATGAATTTCAAATCTTGGATTGGCCGGACTTTCGGCCTCACCGATACGGCGCCGTGGTCCTACTTCTACGGCGGCGCCAGCGCTGCCGGGAAGGCCGTCACCGACAATACAGCGATGCAGCTTGCAACTGTGTGGTCTTGCGTCCGGCTCAACTCTGAGGCCGCCTCCTGCCTGCCGCTGCAGGTCTTCGAAAAGGACGGTCGCGGCGGTCGCAATCCTATCGATCACCCGTTGGCAGAAATCATCGGCGATAGTCCGAACGCCGATCAGACCGCATTTGAGTTTTGGGGCGCCATAGTCGCCTGGCTGATGGTGCGGGGTAATGCCTATGCCGAGATCGTCAAGCTTGGTGACCGCATTACTGCGCTGAATCTGCTTCCTGCCGACCAGGTGAATGTGACCCGAGAGGCGGGCGAGCTCCGCTATAAGTTCACCGATCGGGGCAAGCCGGTCGATCTTCCGGCTGAATCAGTCCTCCACATTCGAGGCTTTGGATTTGGCGGCGATCTTGGCCTTTCGCCAATCAGGTTCGGCGTTCAGACATTCGGCAGCGCTATCGCTGCGGACGAAGCCGCCGGCAAGATCTTTGGCAATGGACTGATGCCGAGCGGCGTCCTTTCGACCGAATCGGAGCTGAACAAAGAACAGCGCACACAGCTTGATGAGATCCTGAAAAAATACAGCACCTCAACAAATGCCGGCAAGGTCATGGTGCTCGAGGCCGGGCTCAAATTCGAGCAACTCAGCCTCAATCCCGAAGACATGCAGATGCTGGAGACCCGTCGCTTCAACGTCGAAGAGATCTGCAGATGGTTCGGCGTGCCGCCCGTTGTGATCGGCCATGCAGCGCAGGGTGTGACCGCTTGGGGAACAGGTATCGAGCAACTGCTTTTGCAATGGCTGACGACCGGACTTAACCCGGTGCTTACACGCATCGAAAAGCGCATCTCCAAACAGCTGATCGGTCCTGGCGAGCGCCGGCGCATTTACCCGGAGTTCAACCGCGAGGCCCTGCTGCAGGCCGATAGCGTGGCTAAGGCGTCGTTCCTGTCGACCATGGTCCAGAACGCGCTCATGAGCCGCAACGAGGCCCGGGCGAAGCTCAATCTGCCTCACGCCGGCTCTTCCGCCGATGCCCTGACCGCGCAAACCAATCTGGCGCCACTGGACAGGCTTGGAGGCGACAACACCGCCGCGGCGAAGGCCGCTTTTCGGTCCTGGCTTGGCATCGAGGAAAACAAGAATGTCGATTAAAATTCGCGACTTCGAACTTGATATTAAAGCCGTTGACGCTGACGGTTCTTTCTCGGGCTACGGCAGCGTTTTCGGCGTGGTCGACCTTCAGAATGAAGTCGTGGCTCCCGGTGCATTTGTGGACAGCCTGGCCAGCCGGAAGGCGACGGGCCGCAAGATCCCCGTTCTATGGCAGCATCAGTCCAATCGCCCGCTTGGCGTTTATGAGACCGTGCAGGAAGACAGCAAGGGGCTGTACGTCGAAGGCAAATTGCTGACGAAAGACGTCGCGTTGGCGCGCGAAGCCCATGCCCTGATGAAGGCCGGAGCCGTCTCCGGACTCAGCATTGGCTATTGGACCCGCGAAGCCTGCTATGACGAAAAGACCAGCATCCGCACTCTGACAAAATTGGACCTCGAGGAAGTTAGCATCGTCACGATGCCGGCCAACGAGGAAGCTCGGATCGATGCCATCAAGATGAAGCTTGCTCATGGCGGGCTTCCCACACTTCCCGAATTCGAGAGGCTCCTGCGAGAGGCAGGATTCTCACGTTCACAGTCCGCGGTGATCGCCAATCGCGGGCTGAAGCATTTGCTAGCGAGTCAGCAGACCCGGCGAATGCAATGGCCGCCAGTGACCTTGTGAAGGCGCTTTCGGGCTTCAATCTTCCCAAAATCTGAGGATATCAAAATGACTAAACATTATCCGGCCGGCGAGTTTCGCCGGAAGGCGGTCGGCGATCGCCTTGATGACCAGAACGAGTTCAAGAGCGTGATGAACGCGCTGAAGGCTCGTGACACCGAAATCCAGACCTTTGCCACCAAGGCGAGCGAGGAAATCAAGACGCACGGCAAGGTGCTGGACGAAACCAAGGCGGCGCTCACCAAGCTTTCGACCGATGGCGCCAGCCTTCAAGACCGACTTCTCCAGGTCGAACAGAAACTGTCCCGGCGCAGCTTCGGCGACACTCCTGCAAAGTCGATCGGCGAACAACTGACCGAGACCGACGACTTCAAGGCACTCCAGAGCAAGGGACGCGGCACCGCACGCCTGAACCTTAAGGCAGCGACGATCACCTCCGCAACGACCGATGCCGCTGGATCCGCCGGCGATCTCATCCGGCCGGATCGTGCTCCTGGCATCATTACGCCGGCCGTCCGCGAACTGACGATCCGGGACCTTCTCCTGCCGGGTCGCACGTCTTCGAACGCTATCGAGTTCATGCAGGAAACCGGCTTCACCAACAACGCGGCGCCGGTGGCGGAAGGGGCAACCAAGCCGCAGTCGGATCTGAAGTTCGATCTCGTTACCACCAATGTCCGCACGATCGCGCATTGGTTCGCGGCATCGAAGCAAGTCCTGTCTGACGTCCCGATGCTGATGTCCTACATCAATGGTCGCGCGACGTTCGGCCTGAAATATGTCGAAGAGGCCCAGCTTCTTGCCGGCGACGGCACGGGGCAGAATCTCCATGGCATCGTCCCGCAGGCGTCGGCGTTCTTTCAGTCGACGCTCAGCAATGTCATCAAGGACACCCCGATTGACACTATCCGGCGTGCGAGCCTTCAGGTCCGCAACGCGGAATATCGGCCGAGTTTTGTGGTGCTCAATCCCATCGATTGGGCAGAAATCGAACTCACCAAGGACGTCGACAATCGGTACGTTTGGGTCAATGTCCAGGTTGGCGGTACGATGCAACTTTGGCGTCTTGCCGTTGTCGAAACGACCGTCATCGCTGCCGGCGAATTCCTCGTCGGTGCGACCATGGGCGCGCAGGTGTTCGACCGGGAAGACGCCGCGGTCGAAGTTTCGACCGATCACGACGATTTCTTCGTCCGGAACCTCGTGGCAATCCGCGCCGAAGAGCGGCTCGCCCTTGCGGTGAACCGGCCGGAGTCGTTTGTGCACGGCTATTTCGACCTTGGCTCTTCTCCGTCGCTGAACGCCTAATCGGGCGTCCTGAACTTGAACTGAGAAGGCGGCTTCGTGCCGCCCTCTTTCGTTTCAGAGGGTCGATATGAATCTTGTTCTCGAGACCGCGCCGGCTTCGCTTGCCGAAATGATATTCCAATCGGTGTGCGATCATCTGCGCGTTGAAGCGGGCAACGCCGTGCCAACTGATGAGGCATACATTTCTGCTTGCATCAGTGCCGCCGTATCGCGGCTGGACGGCAAGGAAGGACGCCTGGGGCGGTGCCTTCTGACGCAGGAGTGGACCTTGTACCTCGATTGCTTTCAAACCTGCATCGAGCTCCCACTGCCGCCGCTGCAGGAAGTCATCCATATCAAATACCTTAATAGCGACGGGCTTCTGCAAACGCTGGATCCGTCGGCATATCGCGTCTCTGGCGCCGGTTCATGGCGACCTGAAATCGCTCCGGCCTATGGCGAGACATGGCCCGAAAGCCGGTTTGTTGCGGACGCCGTGCAGGTTCGCTTCCGCGCCGGCTATGGCGACAGCGAAGAGAACGTTCCTCCGCCGATCCTGCAAGCAATCAACGTCATGACCGCCCACTATTATGTGGAACGGCAGCCGATCACATTCACCACGCCGCACGAAATCCCGCTCTTGGCCTGCGATCTGATCGCGCCATTTCGCATCTATCGGTGAGCCCAATGCGCATCGGTAACATGAATAGGCGGCTCGTCATTCTTCGGCGGGTCCAAACTGGCACTGATACGCTGAACGCACCTGTGTCTGAGTGGCAAACTTGGCGCACGGTTTGGGCTGAGAAGATCAGCAAAAAGGAAGACGAGCGGTTTTCAGATGATCTGCGTCAGCGCTACGCGGTGCGCCTGGTCATCTTCCGCATCCGCTATCTCGCCGACATTTCCGAAGTGGACCGTGTCGAGTGCGAGGGCGTGACTTACGACATCAAGGGACTGCGCGAGCTCGGCTTCCGAGAGGGCACCGAGATCAGTGCCGAATCCCAGTCCTGACCTCACATGGCGCAAGATGTGCTCGCCATCACGCTTGGCTTTCGAGCGACGAAGAAGCTCGCAAGTCACCCGATCTTCGGGACCGACAAGCGAAAACACGTCGTCAACCAATTGATGGACGTCATAGCGGACTGGAGGCTCAGTCCCTTCGAGTTCGAAGGAGCCTGCCGCGCCGGACTTCGTTCCGCATTGTGCCTTGATGGTTATTCTTGGCAACGGGCTGATGATGAAGCCGCGTCGATCATTGAAACATGCCTGAGAGGCCACAGGCGTCCGACCTGGCCGCAAGGCCAGCCGGAAGGCGTCGATCGAGAGAACTGTCTCGGCTGTAGCCAATTGCTCGACACGTCGGACCGCCAGTTGCGGCGCGTGTCATGGTGCTCCGAACTCTGCCGATTGGCCACAAAAGTTCGCCGCGAACAGGCGGACGTTTACCGGGGCAAGGAAGTCACGCAGCGGGCATTCTACCTCGCCCAAAAGCAACAGCTACGCAAGCGGGCCTGCGAGTTCTGCAGCACGTCGTTTCGGCCTTCGGTGGAGGACTCCCGCTTCTGTTCGTCGTCATGTGCACGACATGCCCGCGGTGACATCCTCGAGCAAAAAGAGTGCGCGACGTGCGGGAAAACATTCCGACCTTCTAGCCGTTCAAAGGCAGGTCTGTATTGCTCGCCGGTGTGCGCGTCGAAGGGAAGGACCACGAAGCCGGAGCGTCCGTGTGCCCATTGCCAGCGCGTGTTCAAGCCGCACCGGCATTCACAGCTTTGGTGCTCGCGTACATGCAGGGCAGCAGGAATGAACGCGACCTTGGCGCCGCGCCTTTGCGATCACTGTAGCGAGACGTTTCAGCCTGCCAGACCCAAAGCCAAGTTCTGTTCTGCCAAGTGCCGGAATAGAGCGGCTTACGAGCGCTCCAAAGCCACATGACCGTCGTTGTAAGCCGCTGCCTTCGGGCGGCGGCTTTTTCGTTTCTCAGAAAGGGACTGGGCCATTATGGCCGGCTGGGATTGAAGTTAACGGGGATAGTCTGAAGCAATAGCGGCTCGCCTTTTGCATTCCGCCCTCGACTCGATGTATTTCTTCGGGGCTGGGGGATCTATGACAGCAGAAATCGCAATATTGAACAAAATGGCGGTCGCTCTGGCGACCGACAGCGCGGTCACCATTTCGGCCGGGAGTGAAGAGCAAAAGATTTACGACTCGGCCGACAAGCTGTTCGACCTATGCGGCCCGACGCCGATCGGCGTCATGATTTACCACGGCATGCAGTTCATGCAGGCGCCTTTGCCGATGCTGATTGCCGACTACCGGCAGCGCTACCAAGAATTCGATCGACTTCCGGAGGCAGCGTACGATTTGCTCCGTTTCCTGTGCGAATGGGGAGCGAAATCACCGCAGAAGGTCAGCGATGCGTCGCTGACGAACATGATCGAGCCGGTCATGGACCGGATCAAGGCGCGAGTGCAAGAGAAGTTGGAGAAGCTGGTGAGCGGCAAACCGCCCGAGCAGGACGATTTTATGAAGCACCTCCGCGCGTTTTTCGAAGAGTCGGTTGCTCTTTTCGAACGCATTCTTGCAAAACGGCCGGACGCGAAATTTCTTGGGCCAGACGGCAAAAAAGGCCCGCCGAAGATTGGCGACGCCGAAATGGCAGCCATAACGGCTGTAGTAGCCCGGAACTTCCACGGCGAGTCAGAGGCGATGACTGCGCGGCTCGCCGACCTCGGCAAGAATGCCGTGCTGAAGAACATGTTGTCCGGCGGGGAAACCGGTGTTGTCGTAGCCGGCTTTGGCAAGAAGGATATTTTCCCGAGCCTCGCCTCGTTTGAGATCGATGGAATGGCCTTCGGCCGTTTGAAGTACATCGAGACAAACACGGTCGACATCGATCGCGACGGCGATCGCGCGCGGGTTATACCATTCGCTCAGAAAGAAATGGTCGAACGCTTCCTATATGGCCTGGACGAAGGCATCGAGCGGTACATAATGCAGTTCTGCATCAACACCGTGCCAGACATAAGCAGCCACATTCTTGCCAATCTTGAGATGGGCGACGAGGACCGAGCAGCGCTGGGAGCCAAGGCAGAAGAGGCGCAGAGAGCCTTTTTGAGCGAGCTTCAGAATTCGACTTTCGCTGACATACGATCGCAGTCAAAGTCCGCTATTGAAGACATGGTGGAATTCATGCCAAAGCCTGAATTGGCCACGATGGCCGAGGCATTGGTAAATCTGACGTCGATCAAGAGGAAGGTTTCAAGGGGCATGGAAACCGTCGGCGGTCCGATAGACGTGGCCATAATATCGAGGGCTGACGGCTTCATCTGGGTCAAGCGGAAGCACTATTTCACTGCTGAATTGAATCCAAGGTACGTCAATCGCGTTCAGCACCAACCAGCTCGTAGGGAGAACAGTCATGAATCGCAGCCAGATCCAAGACCCCGTCGACCGGCGAAAGCTCGACCGTCTCGCTGACCGGCTCAATGAGCCGGCGTCCCAGGAGCTCAATGCAGCTATCGCCAAGACGAAAAAGAAAATTGCAGCGGCTTTTTCAAACGCAAAGAAGGTGCGCGCAGCCTTCAAATCTGCCCATTAGAGGCCAGTCAGCGCGTCCGGTTGATTCACCACGCCGGCGCGCCTGAGGCAACGCCTTGAACGCACCTAGCGAGTGTCAGTACACCGAAGAGTAGTCTTCGCAAAATCGGCTCGCCTAGCTAGATGAAGGAACATTCTGTATGGTCCGCCTTCTTGGGGGGTCTATGCGCATCAATTTGCTTGTCAGCTTCATTCTGACGCTTGCCACAGTCAGCGCCAGAGCGGACGACGTTGAAAGCTTGTATTTCACAACAAAGAACGGGGGAGGTCCGAAGGTCGTCAACTCTTCGACGGGTTTCGCTCAGCCAGTCGTCGAAGCGGTCGATGGGAAGAAGCCATTGGATTGCCCGCCAGAGGCATTTTGGTCCGCGGACGATGCAGTGTATCGATGCAAAGATGACGTGAAATACCTTTTGGTGAGCCCGTCAAACCCTGCGGCATATCCAGCCGGCGCACTAATCCTGAAAAGCTCCGACCCCGGCACCGACGACCCCGGTCCTAGTGCGCCAAAGGCAAACTAGATGTTAGACCGCGATCATTTCTTAGATGAGAAAAAATCTCTTAGCACAACCATTTCCGAACTTTGTCGGTATGTCGCGTTCGGGCTTCTGGTGGCGTTCTATACGATCAACGCCGACGATTCCGATTTCTCCACGAAGTTGAGGACATATGGCGTCCTCGTTTTTTTGATCGGTTTTTGCGGCGCGCTGGCCGTGCTTTGCGATTACCTCCAATACGTGTGTGGCTTGGCTACCGTTAACCGCGCGCTTTCTACCAAGTTCTATGAGTACGACGACCAGTCAGGGCCTTACTGGGGGAGGCAAACCGCTTTCGAGGCGAAACAGGGTTTTATCGGCGTGGGAGCCCTATCCCTTGTAGCAATGGTTTTGGTGGCCACGTTTTAGTTGGCGGCGGACATCCCCTTGGCGGATTTTTGCTTCGGGAACTATTTCAGCGCATGCTAATTGAATCCCGGTCGTGCGGGTGGGGTTCATGCGTTTGAAGTTTGTTGAACCGTTGATGCCGTCCCTAGTGGAGAACCCGCCCGAAGGGGACGATTGGATTCACGAGGTCAAGTTCGACGGCTACCGCTCCCAGATCGTCAGGGATGCCGAGGGCGTGCGCATGTTCACTCGCCGCGGACTCGACTGGACGTCGAAGTACCGCGACCTCGCCAAGGCGGCCGGCGAGCTCGAGGTGGAAAGCGCCATCATCGACGGCGAGATCATCGTTCTCAACGATGCCGGCTTGTCTGACTTCGGTGAGTTGCGCAAGGCGATCACCCGGCGCCAGCACGACCTCTATTTCGTCGCGTTCGATCTCCTGCACCTCAACGGCCACGATCTACGCGATATGCCGCTGGAGGACCGCCGCGAGATCCTGGCCGAGATGATACCGGAAGGCGGTCGCATCCAATTCAGTCAGGGGTTGTGCCGGGCGACGCAAAGGCGATCTTCCATCTCGTCGACCAGGCCGGGCTCGAGGGCATGGTTTCGAAGCGCAGGGACAGCAAATATCGCAGCGGAAACTCAACCGCCTGGCTAAAGACGAAGGCTTACAGCATCGATGAATATGAGTTGCTCGGGGTCGAACGGGAGCCTGGTAAGCCTGCTTTCGCGCTGATGGCCGACCGGGGCACCGGGCGCTCAGCCTTCATCACCTTGAACCGGGAGATGCGCGAACGCCTCTGGGAGCGCGTGCAGGAGCACGCTGGCGCGGCGCCGAAGGGAATGAAGCGGCCGGCGACGCAATGGGTCAAGCCGGGGCTGATCGGCCGCGTCAAGCACCTGCGCGGAGAGGAAGACTTGCGGCACGCCTCGCTGCAGGATTTCAGGGAGGAGGGGACTTAATCACCGGCTGCCAATTCACGATCCGCCGAGTAACTTGAGAGCCGCGGCGATCAGCGACATGGCGCCCTCAGCTGTAAGGTTGCCCGCGGCGCCGACGAGGGCTTCTCGCGCATCGGAAAGCAGGGCTTTGATACGGCTCCCATCGGGCTTGTTGTTGTTGGCCTCGTGTTCAATTGCTTCGATGGCATGGCTCAGACGGGGGCCGTCGGCGCCCGCTTTTGCGAGGTCGGGCAACGACTCCCGAATTTTGCGAACAATTTCCAATATCTGAGTGCTCGACGTGATCGAAACGTTAATGTCACCGGCGGTATTTCCGCTGCCCATATTGCCCGCAAAGGTGCCGATCGAGCCAATGTTGTAAGTCACCGCTGCCTCCTTCGCTAAGTTCTGTTCGCTTTCGTTGAACGTGTAACCCTCCCCGGAAATGCCTGCGCGTTCGAGGTCGAGCGCCCAATCGAGGGCTAAATTTCGTACGGCGTCGACAATATCCTGGACTTGACTGACACTGAGATGATTGGCCATGCGACCAAATTTAACATCCATGTTTTTGTTTAGCTCTTGAATTAGAGCTGTTGGAAACGGCATTTCCACGTGGCCAGTTGTCGTTCGGGCGATAGTATCTTCAAGTGAGGAAAGCGATTGCCGCGACTCACACCTCGAAAGGAGGTCGTTGTCGACCTGCTTGTCCATAATGAGCGGTATCCAGCCATTGTATGGATTGAAAACTTGGGGGCGACCGTGGAGTTTCCGATAGTCCGGAATATCGGCGCCGACGTAGCCGGTCAATTCGTGCTCCACCCAATCTTCGATCCTTGGAAGCTTTAGCTTCGCTGCAGCCACTTTGACTTTTCGAAGGATGGTCGACACGGGCACATTTGGATTGAGTGCGTCTCGCTGAATCTCTTCGACCAAGCCGGCCATTTATGCCTCCAACAAATTTCTTCCCTCTTGCACGCGCACGCGCCACCCGCGCAAGGGCGCGTTTGGCGATTTGTCCAACGACCGGCCTTGACGTTCAATGAATTTGTTCCTTTTCTGTTCTCATGGCGCACGACCCGATCGATACGCTGGGAAAGGCGACCCGGCACAATATGCTCGTCAAGGCGGAGTGTAGTTGCGGCAACGTCCGTTATTGCCGATCTGCCGACCTGATGATGGTCTACGGCGGCGGGGTCGATCCATTGAAGCTCAAGTTCGATTGCAGCCGCTGCAAACCTGAGATCAAGATCACCCTGCTTGAGGTGCATCCCGAGCACTTGCCAAAGCGGCTGATGATCCACAAGCCAATGAAGGGTCCGGACGGCAGGATCCACTGGCATACCGAGCGGTTCAGGGGATGACGGGGACCGCTCACAGGTCGCAGGAACAAGCTAAAGGTGGAGGATGATGCGAAGGTCGACAACCATAAAGCCAGGCGATGTATTTGGGCGGTTTACAGTGATCAGGCAGGTCGAGAACGATCGTCGCAACAGGCCTCAGCAACTTTGTCGTTGCGAATGCGGCAATGAGCGCATTGTCATCAACAACAGTCTGAAGACCGGCAACAGTGGCTCGTGCGGCTGTCTCGCACGAGAACGGTCGGCGGCGACACATTATCGTCATGGTGGCAAGGGCACGCCTCTTTGGCGCGTCTGGCGTGGGATACGAAACAGGTGCGAGAACCCGACCAACTCCGACTTTCGTCACTATGGCGGGCGCGGGATCAAGGTCTGCGCCGAATGGCATGATCTTGTCGTTTTCCGCGATTGGGCATTTGCCAATGGTTGGGAGGATCGCTCGCACCTTCCGAAAAACGAGCGCTTGTCCATCGACCGGATCGATAATGACGGTCCTTATAGTCCTAAGAATTGCCGCTGGTCGACAAAATCAGAGCAGTGTCGCAACAGGCGCAGCAACCGCGCTGTGCGCCGCTCGGATGGCAAGACCTACGGAACGATCGTTGCTGCGGCCGAGGACGTGGGAACTTCTTACAATGATATTCGAGCGGCCTGTCTCTGCATGCACAAGCGCAAGATCGTCGGCGGATACGGCTGGGCCTTCGTCAGGAATGGTCCCGTAGCGGATTAACTGCCGCCTCAATCCACCAAGCCTTGACCGAGCGCATGGCTTTGTCTGCCGCCTCGAGCCGACCTGATTCTCCGGCCGCCAATTCTTTGGCGATGACCAGGCCGCCCTTTCAACGGGGCGGCTTTTCTTTTCTTGCATCGAAATCCATCAGGGGGATTCCGTTGTGTCTGTCCTTCTCAGACTGGTTTGCCCAAAGCCGCCAATGCGGAGCCGGCACCTCTTCGTGTTGCCATTCTGCTTCGGCCCATGAGTTCAAGTCAAATTGTTGAAGGTCCCCAAATCGATCCGGATTGCGTGCCGTTATTGTGGTGATCTTGCCGACGAAGATTACGCCACCAATGTCATGATAGTCACGGTTTCCCACACTGGACTCTATGCCGTCGATAATCTCCAAAACCCAATCGGATCCGAAGCTCGTCACTTTTTCCATAGCTGGATAAAGGAGTGATGGAACCGTGAGATGTGGCGGCGCGGGCTCCAGCGTTAGAACCCCAAAGCGGTTTTGCGGTCGCGGCCCCAAGACGAACGCCAATACAGATTGTCTTGCCCCTCTGAGTCTTACCAACTCTCCCGGCTTCGTTTCGGCTAATTCTTTGATTGAAAAATTCGCTGCGATTGACAAAACACCCTCCCTCTTTTGTCGCGCGCCAATATGCGCGGGAGTGCACGGAAGGGCAAACGATTCGCCAAATGGACGCTAATGGATGCCGGCGAATATTAGGGAAAACTTGGGGGAAATTGCCTGTTGGCAGTCTGGATCAGCTGCTAAGTGCTTGAAATTGCTGGTACGCCCAAGGGGAATCGAACCCCTGTTACCGCCGTGAAAGGGCGGTGTCCTGACCGCTAGACGATGGGCGCGCTCAGATGTGAGCGCTTATAGTTGCGTCGCGACAAACCGGCAACCCGTCTGCCGCCGGCTGCGACAACTTTTTTCCTTTGGCTCCAAACCGCGTCTTTCCGACAGCCAAGCTGGTTTTGCGGCATGATGTAGCGTCGCCGAGCGAACTTCGCAGTGGCCGAAGAACCTCGCCCTAACCGCGCCTGCGGCAACGCCAGTTCCAGTCGCGCTCGGGGCCGACATCGACATGGACGGATTCGGTGTGGCAGTAGGTGCCGACGCCGCCGCGGCCCGGCATGGTGCGGATGTAGCTTGCCAGTTCCCACTTCGAGACGCCGGGAACCTGGATGTCGGCGGCGGCGCAGTACATGTGCAGCGAATTCTTGGCGCCGTTGGCGCGGCGGTTGCGGGCCGGATCGCGATAGCCGGAGGTGACCGTCATCTTGCGGCCGTAGTGGCCTTCGATCGTCTTCAGCACGCGAACCAGCGACGGCTTCAAGCAGGCGACATCGACGCTTTCGTTCTGTTTCAGGAGGCCGTTGGGCGCCAGCCGGGCAAGGCCGGCGGCGGAGGCGACCTGGTAGGCGCCACCCGAACCTTCGTCTTCGTTGAGATCGACGTCGCTCTCATCGTCGAGGCCGGATTTGCGCTTGATCTCGAACAGCGCCGTCTGGCGCACGCCCGGCAGCGCATCGGCCGTGAAATGGCTGGTATCGCCGGTCGACACCAGCTGCACCGGCTTTTCAGCCGGATTGGCCGAGGCCAGGGTAACGGTGGGTTTTGTCGCAGGCGTCGCCTTGGCCTGCACGACCGTTGTCTGCCCGCCCGATCTGCTGTTGGCCGGCGATGCTGCCGAAGCGGGGGTGGCGCTGAACAGCGAGGCCAGGAAGTTTTTCTTCGGTGCGTAGGCCTGTGGCTGCGGCATCTCGCCGGCGGTCACATAGACCGGGTTGTTCATCGCCGCCGCGGCGGCCTTGGCGTCGGGCTTCGATGCATCAGCACTGTTCTGTGCCACGGCCTGTTCGGCCGTCTGGGCATTTGGTTGCAGCGGCTGCGGCGTGTGTCCCGCGATCGTCTCGGCTGCCGTTGGAACGGCGATCGGGAAGCCGGCATCGGGCTTGGCCCCTGGCTTGGCTATTGGCACATAGGCGACCTGCTCGGGAAGGTTGGCGTCACCGTCGGCATTCATCGTCATTTGTGCGGTTGTCATCTGCGACGATGATGCGGCCGTGCTGGCCTGGGGCGCACCGGCGGCCGTGCTGATTTCGGTAGCCGAGGTATTGTAGCCTGGCATGCCGACCGACATGGTCGGGTCGCCGGCCGAGGTGCAGGACGCCAGGAGCACCGAGAAAAGCGCCGCCACAATGGCGCGGCTTTCTCCCTTCGCGAGGCGCGATCCTGCTGATCTCAAAACAAAATTCCCCCTCGATATCCGACCGGTTCGTCATTGGCGCGACGCCGAAACGTCTCGTCGAAATGACCCTTGTTCCCCGAACCGGAAACGAGACCTGTGTCAAATCTGCAAGCCTCAAAGTAATTTGGCGGCTAGAGGATGAATCAAGGCTGCTCAGGGTTGACGGCACCATTTCGCCCGCTTTTGGCGGCGCGTCAACTCACCACACATTACAGATGGTTACACGCGCACCTTGACATAGGTGCCGGGGGCTTCGCCTAGAACTTGCATGTGCTCGCCCGGTTTGCGGGCCGGAACGCGGGTATTGTCCTTGGCTTCGATCCAGCGTTGCCAGTGCGGCCACCAGGAACCGGGGTGGGCTGTGGCCCCGGCGAGCCATTTGTCAAAGTCGCCGGCCGGCTTGCCGCCGGTCCAGTATTGATATTTCTGCGCCGCCGGCGGATTGACGACCCCGGCGATGTGGCCGGAGCCAGCCATGACGTAGTCGACCTCGCCGCCGAAATATTTCGAGCCGAGGAATACCGATAGCGCCGGCGCGATGTGGTCCTCCTTAGAGGCGAGGTTGTAGACCGGAATGGTAACGTCCTTCAGCGAAACCGTGCGGCCCGCCAGTTCCATCATGCCTTGCGAGAGCCTGTTCTCGAGATAGCAATTGCGCAAATAGAAGGAATGGTTGGCAGCGCCCATGCGGGTCGAATCGGCATTCCAGTAGAGCAGGTCGAAGGGCAGGGGATCCTTGCCGCGCATGTAGTTGTTGACGACATAGGGCCAGATCAGGTCGCCCGAGCGCAGCATGTTGAAGGCGGTCGCCATCTTGGTGCCGTCGAGATAGCCTTTCTCGTTCATCGCCTTTTCGACGGCCGCGACCTGCTCCTCGTCGACGAACACTTTTAGATCGCCGGCATAGGTGAAATCGACCTGGGTGGTGAAGAAGGTGGCGGATTTGATGCGGTGGTCGCCTTCCTGCGCCATCAGCGCCAGGGCCGCCGCCAGAAGCGTGCCGCCGACGCAATAGCCGATGGCGTTGACTTGCCTTTCGCCGGTCGCCTTCTCGATCGTGTCGAGGCCGTATTGCAGGCCCTCCCTGATATAGGCCTCCCAACTCTTGGCGCCGTGCCGCTCGTCCGGGTTGATCCAGGAGATTACGAACACGGTGTGGCCTTGCTCGACGGCCCAGCGAATGAAGGATTTTTGCGGGTTGAGGTCGAGGATGTAGTACTTGTTGATCCATGGCGGGCAGATCAGCAGCGGCCGTTTGAGCACGGTGTCGGTAGTCGGCTCGTATTGCAGGATTTCGGCGACGTCGCTGCGGCCGACCACCTTACCCGGCGTGGCGGCGAGATTCTTGCCGATCTCGAAGGGCGAATAATCTGCCTGCCGCAGCTTCAGGTCACCCTTGCCCGCGGCGATGTCCTCCGCAAGCATCTTCATGCCGCGCACCAGGTTTTCGCCGTTCGAGGCGACAGTCTCGCGAAACAATTCCGGATTGGTCAGGATGAAATTCGACGGCGAGATGGCATTGGACACCTGCTTGACATAAAAGCCGGCCTTGTGGCGGGTATGCTCGTCCAGGCCGTCGGCGTGCTCGACCAGTTCGGCCGCCCAGCGCGAGGTGACCAGATACGCCTGTTTGAGGAAATCGAAGAAGGCGTTGCGGCCCCATTCCGGGTCTTGGAAACGCTTGTCGCCGCGCTCGGGCTTGACCGCATCCTCGGCGTCCTCGGCGCCGGCGCCGACGCGCTGGACAGCATTGGCCCAGACGGTCATGTAGCCGGAAAACAGCCGCGTTTGCGCCTCCAGCGCGCGCTGCGGGTCGGAGAGCCAGTACTCGGTGAGCTTGGAGAACGTCTTCACCATGTCGACGACCGGTTCGGCGACGTGATCGCGTACCTCGCCCTTTTCCCGCGGCTCGGCCCATGCCGAGGCGGCTTTGCCGGCCTGCTCGATCATGCGGGCCATGTTCAGAGCGAAGCGTTCCGGGTCCTTCACCAGATATTGCTCGACGGTCGAAGGTTGGTCATCTTCCGCTTTGCCCGAATCGGGTGTTTTGGCCATGGTTCGCGGGGTTCCTCCCGAAGCGTTTTGTTGACATATTACCATGGGATATCGAACAGGGTCCAATGTGCTCTAACCCGGCCGCCAGGAAAACAATATGACGATTAATATTGGCAAGAACGTTTTTTCCGGCACTGGTCGTTTTTGCCGCATGGCGCTCGTCATGTTGACGATGGCCGGTTGCACGAGCAGCAACATGGAACGTGCGGCGCCCGCCACCGGCCTTGTCGGCGCGAAGGACACCGGTTCCTATCCGAACCTGAACATCCGGCCGCAGGTGGCGGCCGAGCAATTCACCGACGAGGAAAAGAACGCCAAGCTCGCCCAACTGAAGGCCGAGAAGCAGAGCCAGGCCGCCAAGGGCGGCGGCGTCAAGGTTGCGGACCAGGCAGCGCTGGACCAGCTGGCAAAAAAACACGGCGCCGAGGCGCTGAAGCAGATCGAAGGCAAATGCGACCCCGCTCTCGACCCTAGTTGCAAATAAGCTTATACGCGCGACCGCAACCTCACTGTCTGGAACTGCCATGGAAGAATTTCACAAGGTCCGCCGGCTTCCGCCCTATGTCTTCGAACAGGTCAACCGGCTGAAGGCCAGCGCCCGTTCGCGCGGCGCCGACATCATCGACCTTGGCATGGGCAATCCGGACCTGCCGACGCCCAAGGCCATCGTCGACAAATTATGCGAGGTGGTGCGCGATCCGCGCACGCACCGATATTCGTCGTCGCGCGGCATTCCGGGTCTGCGCCGTGCACAGGCCAACTACTATGCCCGCCGCTTCGGCGTGAAGCTCGACCCGGACAGCCAGGTGGTGGCGACGCTCGGCTCGAAGGAGGGCTTCGCCAATATGGCGCAGGCGATCACCGCCCCCGGCGACGTGATCCTGTGCCCCAATCCGACCTATCCGATCCACGCCTTCGGCTTCATTATGTCGGGCGGCGTCATCCGCTCGCTGCAGGTCGAGCCGGACGACGGCTTTATCCCGGCCCTGGAGCGCGGCATCCGCCATTCGATCCCGAAGCCGCTGGCTCTGATCCTCAATTATCCGTCCAACCCGACGGCACTGGTCGCTTCGCTCGATTTTTATAAGGAGGTGGTGGCCTTCGCCAGGAAGAACGACATCATCATCCTGTCGGACCTTGCCTATTCGGAAATCTATTTCGACGGCAATCCACCGCCCTCGGTGCTGCAGGTGCCGGGCGCGATCGATGTCGCGGTCGAATTCACCTCGATGTCGAAGACCTTTTCGATGCCGGGCTGGCGCATGGGTTTTGCGGTGGGCAATGAACGGCTGATCTCGGCGCTGACGCGGGTGAAATCCTATCTCGACTACGGCGCCTTCACGCCGATCCAGGTGGCGGCGGCGCATGCACTTAACGGCGACGGCGCCGACATCGCCGAAGTGCGCGACGTCTACCGCAAACGCCGCGATGTCATGGTCGACTCGTTCAGCCGTGCCGGCTGGACCATTCCCGCACCGGCGGCATCGATGTTCGCCTGGGCGCCGATCCCGGAGCCGTTCAAGCACCTTGGCTCGCTTGAATTCTCCAAGCTCCTGATCGAGCACGCCGACGTCGCGGTGGCGCCGGGCGTCGGCTTCGGCGAGCATGGCGACGATCACGTGCGCATCGCGCTGGTCGAAAACGAGCATCGGATCCGGCAAGCGGCGCGCAACATCAAGCGCTTCCTCGCATCCAGCGCCAAGCAGCCGAATAACGTCGTACCGCTCGCCGCGCATCGCTGATCTTATACACATCGACCGAATTGTTGAGGGGCGTCGCCGGACATGGCTGAAGCGTTGCGTGTTGGAATTGCCGGCCTCGGCACCGTCGGTGCGTCTGTGGCCCGTGTGCTGCGCGACAAGGCGGCCGAACTGACGCGGCAGTGCGGACGCGACATCGTCGTGTCAGCCGTTTCGGCGCGCGATCCCAAGCGCGACCGCGGCGTCGATCTTGGTACGGCGCAGTGGTTCGACGACGCCATCAAGATGGCGCAGACCGCCGAGATCGACGTCTTCGTCGAACTGATCGGCGGCGACGAAGGAGCGGCACGATCATCAGTGAAAGCCGCGCTCGAGGCCGGCCGTCACGTCGTCACCGCCAACAAGGCACTGCTTGCCAAGCACGGCGTCTCACTGGCCGAGATCGCAGAAAAGAGGGGTGTGCTGCTCAACTACGAAGCGGCGGTGGCAGGCGGCATTCCGGTCATCAAGACGATGCGCGAGGCGATGGCCGGCAATTCGGTGACCCGCGTCTTCGGCATCCTCAACGGCACCTGCAACTACATACTGACACGCATGGAGGCCGAGGGCCTGTCGTTCGATGCCTGCCTCAAGGACGCGCAGCGGCTAGGCTATGCCGAAGCCGACCCGACCTTCGACATCGAGGGCCACGACACCGCACACAAGCTGTCGATCCTGACCAGCCTTGCCTTCGGCACGAGGATCGCCGCCAACGATATCTATATGGAGGGCATCTCCAACATCAGCCAGGCCGACATCCGCGCGGCCGGCGATCTCGGCTACCGGATCAAGCTGCTTGGCGTCGCCCAACGCACCGAAAGCGGCATCGAGCAGCGCGTGCATCCGACCATGGTGCCGACGGCCTCGGTCATCGCGCAGGTGCACGGCGTCACCAATGCGGTGGCCATCGAGACCGACATCCTCGGCGAATTGCTGCTCTCCGGCCCCGGTGCCGGCGGCAACGCCACCGCATCGGCGGTGATCGGCGACATCGCCGACATCGCTAAAAGCCGGCCTGGCTTCCAGCATGGTCCGGTTTTCGGCCGGCCGGCGAAGGAGCTCAAGCCCTATAAGAAGGCGCAGATGCGCAGCCATGCCGGGGGTTATTTCATCCGGCTGACCGTGCACGACCGCCTCGGCGTCTTCGCGGCAATAGCCAAGCGCATGGCCGACAACGACATTTCGCTGGAATCGATCGTCCAGCATGCCGCCGGTCCGGAAACCGAGGCACAGAAGACCGTCATCCTGGTGACCCACGAGACGACCGAGGCGGCGGTGCGCAAGGCCGTCGACGGCATCACCAGGGACAGCCTTCTGACCGACAAGCCGCAAGTCATCCGCATCGAGCGGGCCGGATAGAAGTCTCCTTATTTGCCTTTAATCGATTGATATTGCTGCGTTTTCAAAAAGGTCCAGCGCAGGTCTTGCTGTTGTCACGGGGCTTTGACACAAGGAGCGCGTCTCTGGCGGGAGGCTAATGCATGTCGCCCAAAAGTGTGCGGCGGTTTTTGGGACGACGACATGCACGAAAACAAAGTGCCAACGAGGATTGTCCATCGATGAATGTGGCCCAGAACATTGTCGCCGGCCTCGACCGGATACTGACCATGGAATTGGTGCGCGTCACCGAACGCGCCGCGGTCGCGGCCGCCAGATTGCGCGGACGCGGCGACGAGAAAGCCGCCGACCAGGTTGCGGTCGATGCCATGCGGCAGGAACTCAACCGTCTTGCCATCAACGGCACGGTAGTGATCGGCGAGGGCGAGCGCGACGAGGCGCCGATGCTTTATATCGGCGAGGAAGTCGGTACCGGCAAAGGCCCGGCTGTCGACATCGCGCTCGATCCGCTCGAAGGCACGACGATCTGCGCCAAGAACCTGCCCAACGCATTGGCCGTTATCGCCATTGCCGAAAAAGGCAGCCTTTTGTTCGCGCCGGATGTCTATATGGACAAGATCGCCATCGGCCCGGGCTATGCCGACGGCATCATCGACATCGATGCCTCGCCGGCCGAAAACATCGCCGGCCTCGCCAGGGCCAAGGGCGTGCCGGTGGCGGAGATCACCGCCTGTATTCTCGACCGGCCACGCCATGGCGCGTTGATCGAAGCAGTGCGGGCGACCGGCGCCGCGATCCGTCTGATCGGCGACGGTGATGTCGCCGGGGTCATCCACACCACCGATCCGGACGAGACCGGTATCGACATCTATCTCGGCACCGGAGGCGCGCCGGAAGGCGTGCTCGCAGCTGCCGCCTTGCGCTGCACCGGTGGCCAGATGCAGGGCAGGTTGATCCTCGATACGCCGGAAAAGCTGGCGCGCGCCGCCAAGATGGGCATCTCCGACCCCAAACGGATCTACCACACGCAAGACATGGCACGCGGCGACGTGCTGTTTGCCGCGACCGGCGTCACCGACGGCAATTTGCTGGCCGGCGTCAAGTTCGGCCGCAATTTCATCACCACGCACACGATCGTGCTGCGCTCGTCATCGCGGACCGTGCGCGAAATCAAAGCCAGGCACCAGGATCTGGAAAAGTTTTGATGTCGACCCAGTTAGCCGTTGCATATTGTGCGCAATGACAAATTGCAGACGGCGCGCCACGTGACGGGGGAAAGACGCTTTTTCCTCGATGTAAGGCAATCGGCCACCGGCGTTTCCTGGGAACACCGGCTGACCGAGCGCCAGGACATGGCCGCGCTCGCCATCGCGCAAGGTTATGGCGTGCCCGACATCGTGGCGCGCGTGCTGGCCGGGCGCGGCGTCACCGCCGAGCAGACCGAGCGGTTTCTCGATCCGACCATCCGCAACCTGCTGCCCGACCCGGCATCGCTGACCGACATGGACAAGGCCGCCTCTCGCATCGCCCGAGCGGTGATGGCCAGGGAAAAGGTAGCGATCTTTGGCGACTACGATGTCGACGGCGCCGCCTCGTCGGCGCTGCTCAAGCGCTTTCTCGCGCATTTCTCGGTGGCGTCGGAGATCTACATACCGGACCGCATCTTCGAGGGTTACGGCCCAAATCCGGAAGCGATGCGCGAACTCGTCTCGCGCGGCGCGACGCTGATCGTTACAGTCGATTGCGGCACCAACAGCGCTGCTTCCATCGACGCCGCAAAGGCCGCCGGCGCCGACGTCGTGGTGCTCGATCACCATCAGGTCGGCGGGCCGTTGCCGGCGGCGGCTGCGGTCGTCAACCCAAATCGCGAGGACGACCTTTCCGGCCAAGGTCATCTCTGTGCCGCCGGCGTCGTCTTCCTTTGCCTGGTGCAGACCGCGAAGATCCTGCGCGGCCGCTTGCCGGATGCCGCACCGCCGGACCTGCTTGCCCTGCTCGACCTGGTGGCGCTGGGCACAGTCTGCGACGTGGTGCCGCTCACCGGCGTCAACCGCGCCTTCGTGGTCAAGGGGCTGCAGGTGGCGCGGCAGCAGAGAAACGAAGGGCTGGCGGCGTTGGCGCGGGTGTCGCGTATAGGCGAGCCAATCAGCACGTTCCACCTGGCCTTTCTGATCGGTCCGCGCATCAACGCCGGCGGGCGCATCGGCGACGCAGCACTTGGCAGCCGCCTGCTTGCAACCGACGACCCGGTCGAAGCCCGCACCGTTGCCGAGACGCTGGATCGACTCAACCAGGAGCGGCAGTCGATGGAGCAGGAGATGCTGGCCGCGGCGCGCTCAGAGGCCGACGCCGAGCTTGCCGGCGGCAATGGTCCGGCCATCGTGGTCACAGCCAGCAGCAACTGGCACC
Source organism: Mesorhizobium sp. M1334 (assembly GCF_040317995.1). Classification (NCBI taxonomy): domain Bacteria; kingdom Pseudomonadati; phylum Pseudomonadota; class Alphaproteobacteria; order Hyphomicrobiales; family Phyllobacteriaceae; genus Mesorhizobium; species Mesorhizobium sp. M1334. The sequence goes on along the minus strand of NZ_JAMYLM010000019.1, from coordinate 26,511 downwards.
CGGGCATTGTCGGCCTCCTTGCCTCGCGGCTCAAGGACCATGCGCGCCGGCCCGCATTTGCCATTGCCTTCAACGCCAATGGTGTCGGTACCGGTTCAGGCCGTTCAGTGTCTGGTTTCGACCTCGGCCGGCTGGTGCGCGAGGCGGCCGATGCCGGACTTATCGTCAAGGGCGGCGGCCATGGAATGGCGGCCGGCATCACTGTCGAGCGGGCGAAGCTCGGCGAACTCAGGGCTTTCTTCGAAGAGCGCGCGGCGGTGGACGTGTTCCGCCTGCAAGGCGAGGAGAGCCTGGCGATCGACGGTGCGCTTGCCGCCGAGGGCGCGACGCTCGCGCTGCTCGATGCACTTGAGAGGGCAGGGCCGTTCGGCGCAGGGCATGTCGCGCCGGTGTTCGCGCTGCCGCGCCACCGGCTTGTCGATGCGCGGGCGGTCGGCACCAACCACATCCGCGCCGACCTGCAGTCGGAAAGCGGCGGCCGCATCCAGGCGATCGCCTTTCGCGCCGTCGATACCGCGCTCGGCGAATTCCTGTTCAAGAACAGGGGTAAGCCGGTGCATGTAGCCGGCTCGCTGTCGGGCAACCACTGGAACGGCAACCGCACGGTGCAATTTCGTATCGTCGACGCGGCGCTTGCCTGAGAAGCTCGCTGTCCGCTCTGCCTAAGCGAGGACGGTCTGCAGCCGGGTCAGGTCGCCGATCTGCGCCATCGTTGCCTGGTAGCCGATACGGATTGCTTCGTCGGCGCGGTGGAATTCGGTCAGGCCGATATGGCTGAGCTTCGGCTGCAGCGATATGTCCGGCGGGTCGCCGGCCAGCCTGGCGCGCGAAATGCGATCCTGAATGATGTTGAAGGCCTCGACCATAACGCCGGTAATGCCGAGCCGCGTCTCGCGCGACTGGCGTTCGGGATCGGCGTGGCCACCTCTTGGCGCGTCTTTCTCAATGACCAACTCGCCGGCGCTGTGCTTGATCACCGCGGCGCGGCCGAACAGATCGTAGTGGAGGTTCACCGCGACCACGAGCGGCTGCTCGTAGGCACGGCAAACCGAGACCGGCACCGGATTGACCAGGGCGCCGTCAACCAGCACACGCCCATTGCAGGCGACCGGCTCGAACACGCCGGGCAGCGCGTAGGAGGCGCGCATGGCGGTGCTCAACGAGCCGCTCGACAGCCATATCTCATGGCCGGTGCGGATTTCCGAAGCGACGCAGACGAACGGTTTTGGCAGGTCCTCGAAGCGGATGCCGGCTATGTGCTCGCGCAGCCGCGCATCGAGCTTCATGCCACCGAACAGGCCGCTGCCGCGTAGATTGAGGTCGAGAAGGCCAAAAATGCGCCGCCTGGTCAGGCTGCGGGCGAATTCTTCCAACTCGTCGAGCTTGCCGGCAACATAGCAGCCGCCGACCAGCGCGCCGATCGAGGTGCCGGCGATCATCGACACTTCGATGCCGGCTTCGTCAAGCGCGCGCAGCACGCCGATATGCGCCCAGCCGCGCGCACAGCCGCCGCCCAATGCCAGCGAAATCGCTGTTTTGCCCGGAGATTTGGTTTCGGATGCGCCCGCGGCCGAGGAGAGGCCATTCGCCTCCCGAACGTCAGGTCTGTTGCGCAATGACGCCCACTCGAGCATCACAATCTCCCTTGTCCCACGGTCATCCTACAGGCGGGCCGTATCGAAATCATGAATACACGTGGCTGAAGTGCTGCGAATGGTTCATATTGATGGTGTATTGGGCTTTCGATAGGTTTTTTCCGCATCGAACAGCGGCTTGCTGCCGTCGCTGGCAAGCGTCCCTTTGCCATCGCTCAGCCCCACCGTCCGATAAAAGCATGAACGTCGGCCGGTGTGACAAGTTGCTTCATGACCCAGCACTTTGACGCGCAACCATATCGCGTCCTGGTCACAATCCGTGAGCATCTCGACGACCTGCTGGACATTGCCCGAGGTTTCGCCCTTCTTCCACAGCGCGTTGCGCGAACGCGACCAGTAGTGCGCGATGCCGGTATCGAGCGTCAGCGTCAGCGCCTCGGCATTCATATGCGCGACCATCAGCAGCATGCCGTCTTCGGCATCGGTGACGACGGCGGTGACGAGGCCGGCGGCATCGAAGCGCGGCGAAAGGACCGTGCCTTCCTCAAGCGCCTTCTTGTCTGAGGGAGCTTTCGGGAATTCCAATGCCGACATTCGCCGGTCCTTATTTAACGAAGGTGGGGCGGGTCTGATCAGTTCCGCCGCCGCGCACCATGGTGACGAAGCGGACCTGCTCTTCGGGTGTATCCTTGAAGGCGCCGGTAAAGGTCGAGGTCAGCGTGGTGGAGCCCTGTTTGCGGATACCGCGCATGGCCATGCACATATGCTCGGCCTCGAGCATGACGGCGACGCCGCGCGGATTGAGGACGTCCTGGATGACGCCGGCAATCTGCGCCGTCATCGCTTCCTGGGTCTGCAGGCGATGGGCGAAGATGTCGACGACGCGGGCGATCTTGGACAGGCCGACAACCTTGCCGTCAGGCAGATAGCCGACATGCGCCTTGCCGATGATCGGCACCATGTGATGCTCGCAATGCGAGTGGAAGGATATGTCCTTGACGAGGACGAGGTCGTCGTAGCCGGCGACTTCCTCGAAGGTGCGGCCAAGTTCCTCGGCTGGACACATATCATAGCCGTTGAACATTTCGCGGAACGCCTTGGTGACGCGCTTCGGCGTGTCTATCAGGCCTTCGCGGTCGGGGTTGTCGCCGGTCCAGCGCAGCAAGATGCGCACAGCGGCTTCGACTTCGGCCTCGCTCGGCCGGTCGGTGACCGGCTTTTCCATATAGGCGGACCGCGGCATGAGTTTCTTGATAACGGCGTCCATAAAGGCGTCTCCCGTAGTTCCTCTCTCAGGAGGAACGAGTTGAACGGACCACGACCTTTCGGGTGTCAGAAACTCGCCCGGTTTCCAGCCCGTAAGTGGCGTGAACAGAATTGGGCATGACGAGGTTTGTGGTCGCCTTGTCGATACCCGACTACCGCCATTATATATGTTCGTGCCGAGCGAAAGGAAGACGCCAGAGCGGCAATGACTGTTCGCTGGGCGGCGACGGATTGGAAAAATATGATCGACGATGTCTACAATGCGAAAATTCTGGGTTTTGCCGGAAACATCGCACGGATCGGCCGGCTCGACCGGCCCGACGCAACCGCACGAGCACATTCCAAGCTGTGCGGCTCGACGGTGACCGTCGATCTGAAGATGGATGATGGGGTCGTCACCGATTTCGCGCACGACGTGAAGGCCTGTGCGCTTGGCCAGGCGTCCTCTTCGATCATGGCGCAGCATGTCGTCGGCGCCAGCGCCGAGGAATTGCGCAGCGTGCGCGAGACGATGCTGAAGATGCTGAAGGAAAATGGCCCGCCGCCCGAAGGCCGCTTCGCCGACCTGAAATACCTGGAACCGGTGCGCGACTATAAGGCGCGCCACGCCTCGACCATGCTGACGTTCGACGCAGTGGTCGACGCCATCGGCCAGATCGAAAAGAAGCGGGCGGAACAGGCGGCTTAAGCCTCGGCAAGGAAACGCCGGCTTTCGGCGAATTCCGCCCGCACCCAGTCGGCAAAAGCTCTGGCCGGCTCTGAAAGGTCATTCAGCCTTCTGGCCACCAGCCAATAGGCGCCGGACGCGACGTCGATGTCGAAAGGCTTGATCAGTGCGCCGGACGCAAGTTCTTCGCCGATCTGCAGAAGATCGCCCAGCGCGACACCATGTCCAAGCAAGGCTGCCTGCTTCGAAAGCGAAGCATCCGCCAGCATCGGGCCGCGCGCAGGCACGGCCTCAGCCGTCACGCCGGCCGCTTCGAACCAGCGCGCCCAAGCCTGACGGTTTTCTTCGTGCAGCAACGTGTAGCGACCAAGGTCGATCGGTTTTTCCAGAGCTGGGCCGGATGCGAGAAGCGCCGGCGACAGGACTGGTGAATCGATGACCGCGGCAAGCTGTTCGGCTTCGCTGCGTGGCCATGAGGTGGCGTGCGCACTGAAGCGTAGGGCAAGTTCGGGCTGATCGCTGCGAAACTCTATCAACCTCGGGTCGACCTCAAGGAAAACGTCGATATCGGGTCGCAACTCGCGAAAGCGGTTGAGCCGCGGCACCAGCCATTCGGATGCAAGCGATGGTTCGACGCTGACACGGACCACGGACTGCGTCTGGGCCGCCGTCAATTCCGAAAGCAGCCTGTCGATGCCCTCGAAACTTCTGACCAACTGGTCGAGCAGCCGCCGGCCGGTGTCGGTCAACTCGACGCGGCGATGATGGCGGAAGAACAAAGGTTGGCGCAGGAAGGCTTCGAGCTCGCGGATCTGGCGGCTGATCGCCGCCTGCGAGACATAAAGCTCCTCGGCCGCACGGCTGAAGCTGAGGTGACGACCGGCTGCTTCGAAGCTTCTAAGCGCCGTCAGGGGGAGGTGTCCGCGCTTCATTCGCATAACTCAGAGTTATCTGACGTGGACGTTATACTCGTTTGAAGGGCAAGGCCAGCGGCGCTCTAATCGGCGCTCAAGGAGTGCTGCCATGATCCAGTTTCTCAACGTTCTGGGCGATGTCGTGCGGATCGTGACGTTTCAATGCCATGACGAGAAACCGCATAGGGATTGGTGCGAGGAGAGGCCGCCGACCAGCGTCGCCGTATCCGGAAGCCGACGCCCGACCGCTACCCGGCTCGCCGTGCCAAGCCATGACGGGTTGCCGGAACGGCATTGCGTTCCTGGCCCGATGCGCACATCTATCGTGTTGAAAAACGTGATGTGGAGACTGCGGTGGTTGGCCAACATCGGCATGCGCACGGCGCCAGGCCGATTCGACAAGGACGCAACTGGCCCGGCCCGTGGCGCAAGACGCCGGGCCGCCTCCTCGGCACGTCGCTCGTCCGCTTCTACCAGCTGACGCTGTCAGGCTTCGTCGGCAATTCCTGCCGGCATCTGCCGACCTGTTCCGAATACGCACATGAGGCGATCGCCCGCCACGGGCTGTGGGCCGGTGGCTGGATGGGGGTTTTCCGGGTGCTGCGCTGCGGACCGTTCGGAACGCACGGCATCGACCCCGTACCGGAAATCCTGGCTGATCGTTACCGTTGGTTCACGCCATGGCGGTACTGGCGGATCGGGAAAAAACGTGGCGACCTGGACAGTTGACCGCAACTGTTCGGTGAACAACCGGACCGCTTTTACGATCTGGTAGGGTTAACCGCAGCTTGCGCGGACATAGCGCATTTAAGACAAAATCGAGACAAGACGCCTCGCTAAGCCGCTCCTGACACCCTTCAGGAGAGATTGCCAAATGCGCCGGATAGATCGTCTTCCTTTCGTTTTCGCCGTGGTTCTCTATGTCCTGGCGTGGCTGTTGGGTTTTCCGATCCGTGCGCAATCGGCGCCGCTCGGGGACGTCGAATGCACGCTGATCGTCGACGCCGCAGGCGGCGAGACGCTGTATCGCGAAGGGACCTGCGATCAGCGCGTCAGCCCCGCCTCCACGTTCAAGGTTCCGCTGGCGCTGATCGGCTACGATGCTGGAATCCTGAGCGACGAGCACGCGCCAAGCTGGGAGTACAAGGCAGAGTTCAATGCGCCGAAACGGGACCGCAAGACCGTCGACCCGACGATCTGGGAAAGGGATTCGGTCATATGGTTCTCACGCGAGATTACGCGCCGGCTCGGCAGCAAACAATTTGCCGGCTATGTGTCGAAATTCGAGTATGGCAACACGGACGTTTCCGGAACTCCCGGCAAGAATGACGGCCTCACCCATTCCTGGGTGAATTCTTCGCTCGAGATATCGCCGGTCGAGCAGGTCGATTTCCTGCGCAAGCTGCTGGCGCGGAATCTGCCGGTCTCGGACAAGGCCCATGCGATGACCAATGCGATTGTCCCGACCTTCCGGGCGGGCGGCTGGACGGTGCAGGGCAAGACCGGGACGACCAGGCTTGGCGACGATGCCGACAAGCGCTCGCTTGGCTGGTTTGTTGGCTGGGCGCAGAAGGATGCTCGCAAGATCGTCTTTGCCCGCCTCGTAGTCGATACGAAACGTTCCGACACGCCGAAGGGGCTCAAGACGCGGGCGATGTTCCTGAAAGAGCTGTCGAATCTCCTCGGGTGACCTAAATCCGGCTTTACGGCGCCGAAAACTGCCCATAAAAGACCGCTCGCCGCCGGACGCATCCGGCTCTTACTTGATGTAAGTCGCAACCCCAAAATCGCTACGCAGTTTTGGGCGACGTGCATTTTACCACCCGCGCTCGTTTGCGGGACTGGATAGGAGAACTTCATGCTGAATTCCGTTTCCCTGACATTTCCCGATGGCTCCGTCCGCGACTACGACGCGGCGATGACCGGCGCCGGCCTGGCGGAATCGATCTCGAAGTCGCTGGCCAAGAAGGCCGTTGCCTATTCGATCGACGGCACGCTGCGCGATCTTTCCGACCCGATCGGCAAGCCGGGCAAGGTCGAGATCATCACTCGCGAGGACCCGCGCGCGCTGGAGCTCATCCGTCACGATGCAGCCCATGTGCTGGCCGAAGCCGTGCAGGAACTTTGGCCGGGTACGCAGGTGACCATCGGGCCGGTGATCGAGAACGGATTCTACTACGATTTTGCCCGCAACGAGCCGTTCACGCCCGACGATTTCCCGGTGATCGAGAAGAAAATGCGCGAGATCATTGCGCGCAACAAGCCGTTCACCAAAGAGGTATGGTCGCGTGAAAAGGCGAAAAGGATCTTTGCCGACAAGGGCGAGCGCTACAAGCTGGAGCTGATCGACGCCATTCCCGAGGATCAGGATCTCAAGATCTATGCGCAGGGCGACTGGTTCGACCTTTGCCGCGGCCCGCATATGGCCTCGACCGGCCAGATCGGCAACGCCTTCAAGCTGATGAAGGTCGCCGGCGCCTATTGGCGCGGCGATTCGAACAACCCGATGCTGACGCGCATCTACGGCACGGCCTGGGCCGATCAGGCGCAGCTCGAAGCCTATCAGACGATGCTGGAGGAGGCCGAGAAGCGCGACCACAGGAAGCTCGGCCGTGAGATGGACCTGTTCCACTTCCAGGAGGAGGGGCCGGGCGTCGTGTTCTGGCACGCCAAAGGCTGGAGGATGTTCCAGAACCTGGTCAATTACATGCGTCGCCGCCTCGACGAGCAGGGCTATCAGGAGGTCAACGCGCCGCAGGTGCTCGACAAGAGCCTGTGGGAGACATCAGGCCACTGGGGCTGGTACCGGGACAACATGTTCAAGGTGACGGTTGCTGGCGACGACACCGACGACGACCGGGTGTTTGCGCTGAAGCCGATGAACTGCCCCGGCCACGTGCAAATCTTCAAGCACGGGCTGAAGTCCTACCGCGATCTGCCGGTAAAACTTGCGGAATTCGGCAATGTGCATCGCTATGAGCCGTCCGGCGCGCTGCACGGGCTGATGCGCGTGCGCGGCTTTACCCAGGACGATGCCCACATCTTCTGCACCGAGGAACAGCTCGCCGACGAGTGCATCAAGATCAACGATCTGATCCTCTCGACCTATGCGGATTTCGGCTTCGACGAAATCACCGTCAAGCTGGCGACCCGCCCCGAAAAACGGGTCGGCACCGACGCGATGTGGGATCATGCTGAGGGCGTGCTGCAGGACGTGCTCGACAAGATCGCGGCGCGGTCGGGCAACCGGATCAAGACGGGCGTCAATCCGGGTGAGGGCACGTTCTACGGGCCGAAGTTCGAATATGTGCTGAAGGACGCCATCGGCCGCGACTGGCAATGCGGCACCACGCAGGTTGACTTCAACCTGCCGGAACGGTTCGGTGCCTTCTATATCGGCTCCGATTCGGAAAAGAAGCAGCCGGTGATGGTGCATCGTGCCATCTGCGGCTCGATGGAGCGGTTTCTGGGCATCCTGATCGAGAATTATTCCGGCCATTTCCCGCTCTGGTTCGCGCCGCTGCAGGTGGTGGTGGCGACGATTACTTCCGATGCCGACGATTACGCGCGAAACGTCGTCGCGCAGTTGAAGGCGGCCGGGCTGATCGCCGAGACCGACCTGCGCAACGAGAAGATCAACTACAAGGTCCGGGAGCATTCGCTGGCCAAGGTCCCGGTCATCCTCGTCTGTGGCAAGCGCGAGGCCGAGGAAGAAACGGTCAATATCCGCCGTCTCGGTTCGCGCGACCAGGAATCGCTTGGTCTCGCAACTGCCGTGAAGCTGCTTGCCGACGAGGCGGTGACACCCGACCGCAAGCGCCGCGCGGCCTGAACCAGCCGACCTGCAATGAATGGCGGTGGAGCGATCCACCGCCATTTTCATATGACTGTTGCGCCGCGCCTATCCGGCAAATCGATCGACGTGCGCTTCGGTCAGGTGCTGAATGAGACGAATTGCTCGAGCGGCTTTACCGGGCTGTCGTCGATCCGGCTCTGGTCGTATGGCGTGGCCACGCGCAGTTGCTGGCGCGACGCATGCGCAAGGCAGCTTAGAGGGCGCGGCTTAGTCGGCGCCTTCCTCGGAATCGATGGCCGAAGCCTCTGTGGCCAGAACCTCGATGTCCTGGTTGTGCCCAGCCACCACCGTAAAATCCTTCTGGTAGATGCGGTCGCGGTTCTTGGCGATGATGGTATAGTCGCCCTCGGCCAGCACCATCGAGGCAAAGGCACCGACGGTTTCCTTGATCGGATCGCCGGATTCGTTCAGCAGCGACCAGGAGGTGTCGGCGATCGCCTCGCCGCCCGGTTCGCGCACCAGCTTCATGGTCATCTCGGCCGCACGGTGCTCGACGGTCGCTTCGGTGAGCTTGCCGGCCTCGACGCGGATGTCGGAGCGGATGACCGCGTTCACCGCACCATAGGTCGACACAACGTGGTAGGTGCCGGCATTGAGCCGCACGACGCTGTTCGGCTCGACATCGGGTATGATCAGGGCGCGATCGCCGTCGGCCGCGGCGTGGCTCTCATAGATCGAGAAGCGCAGCTTCTTCGGTGGTATGCGTACCCCGCCGGACAGCACGGCATCAAGCTTGAGGCCGCCTGCATCGAGCACGAGGCTCTCGCGCTTGGCTTCCTTGCCGACGGTGATGCGCTTGGTGGCGCCGGCCCGCCCGTAGGAGGCGTGGACCAGATACGAACCCGGCTCGAGCTGGAACACGGCGGTACCGCCATGAGCCGAGGCGACCATCGGCAGCTTGCCGTCGCTGGCCGATTCGGGCTTGAAGACGCGCCAGACGATGCCGCGCGTGATGTCGGCGCCCTTGTCGGTCAATTGCGCTGACAGCGTGATTGCCCCGCTGCTCCCCAACGCCAGCGATGTCTCGCTTTTCGGAGGCGCATAGCCCGAAATTCCGGGAAGTTTCAGCTCGCCGAGGCCGTCCACATCCTGGGCGACGGCGAGCGAAACCGGCACCATCAACAGTGCGGCAGCGAGCCATATCAGGAAAAGACGCAATGTCCCCTCAAACATGCCTTGCGTTGAAGCCCAAGGCGGTGGCAATTTCAAGGCTTAAGAGTCCGGTCGGCTTCTGCTACAGGGCTCTTTGTCCGGCGCGCTGCGCCAATGCCCAAGCCGCCCGATGTCCCGATGGTGCGCTTCAGCTCAAATTCCAGGAGACTTGCGCCCATGGCGTCGCCAATCATCGATTTTCTGCTGACCCGAAATTCCGCGCCGATCCCAGATTTGAAAGAGCCGGCACCGGGCGATACCGAGATCGCGACGATGATCGCCGCCGCCTCGCGGGTGCCGGACCACGGCCGGCTGGAGCCCTGGCGTTTCATCCTCTATCGCGGCGAGTCTCGCATCGAGATCGGCAAGAAGCTGGCGGCACTTGCCGAGCAGCGCGAAGGACCGCTGCCGGAAGGCCGTCGCAACCAGGAATTGGCGCGCTTTTCGCGGGCGCCGCTGGTTATCGGCGTGATCTCGATCCCCAGGGAAAATCCAAAGATCCCGCAATGGGAGATGTTCCTGTCCGGCGGCATGGCCGCGATGAACCTGATGCTCGCTGCCAATGCGCTGGGCTACGGCACCAACATGATCAGCAACTGGTATTCCGACGTGCCCGAGGGCAGGGCGATCCTCGGCCTGGCGCCACATGAGCGGGTCGTAGGCTTCGTCCACATCGGCTCCTACCAGGGGCCGGCACCGGAGCGGCCACGGCCCGATCCGGCAAAGCTCTATGCCGATTATTCGGGGCCGTGGGTGGGATAATTTCGGCGCGGAACAGACCTAAGCGCCAAGCCCAGCTACCCTGGCCCGCGCCAGGAGCCGCTCGGCGAGCTTGAGATGCGGCCGGTCGTACATCTTGCCGTCGATGCCGACGACGCCGGGGTTTCCCGCCGCCTTAAATGCCTCGACGATCGCCAGGGCGCTTGTCACCGCTTGCGCCGAAGGCGTGAAGGCGGCGTTGATGGCCGGCACCTGCGCCGGATGGATCGCCATCTTGCCGGTGAAACCGTCGCGCTCGGCCTCTGCGCATTCGGCCTCGAAGCCCGCCATGTCGCGAAAGTCCGGAAAGACGGTGTCGATTGCCGCGACTTCCGCGGCACTTGCGGCAAGCATGGTCACGGTGCGGGCGAGGCGGAACACATCCGTGTAGCGGCCATTCGCGTCGCGCGTCGCGCGCGCGCCGATCGCCGCCGACAAATCTTCCGCCCCCCAGGTGACGCCGACAAGCCGCGCGCTTGCACGGGCGTAGGTCGCTGCGGCCAAGACCCCTGCGGCCGTTTCTGTGATGATCGGCAGGATCTTTATAGCTCCATCGGGCAGGCCGCTTTCAGCTTCGTGCACCCTGAGCTTGGCCGAGAGATGCTGGACATCCAGTCCGCTGTTCGACTTAGGCAGCATGATGCCGTCTGGTTTTGCCGGCACGAGCGCCGCCAGATCGTCGTCGGTCAGTCCGGTCGAAAGATCGTTGACGCGCACATAGATCGCGGAGCTGGTTTGGTGCCTGTGCCCGGCGATGAAACGCGCCGCTGTGTCGCGCGCCAGCCCCTTGTTCTGCGGGGCAATCGAATCCTCGAGATCGACGATGACCACGTCGGCACCCACGCCAAAGCCCTTTTCCAGCTTCTTTTCCGAATCGCCGGGGACGAAGAGCAAAGAACGCATCGGCTATGCCTTTTTCATCATCATGGCTTGCCTCGTGCATTTGGCAACCAGCACGTCGTTCTGGTTATAGGCGCGATGCTCGAACTCGACGATACCGCGGTCCGGTTTGGACCTGGAATCGCGCACCGAAACCACCGTGGTCTCGACGCGAATGGTGTCGCCGTGGAAGACGGGGTGCGGAAACACTGTCTCCTTCATGCCGAGATTGGCGATGGTGGTGCCGACGGTGATGTCGTTGACTGAAATGCCGATCATCAGGCCCAGCGTGAACAGCGAATTGACCAGCGGCTTGCCCCATTCGCTCTTGGCGGCGAAATCGAAATCGATGTGCAGCGGCTGCGGGTTCAGCGTCATCACCGAAAACAGCATATTGTCGCTTTCGGTCACGGTCTTGCGCAGCGTGTGCTTGAACACTTGGCCGACAGCGAACTCCTCAAGATAAAGCCCGGCCATGGTCGATCTCCTCTGCTGCCTAAGGGTTGATAGGCGTTGCATACCGGGCTCGCAAGCCAGTTAACGAACATGGTGAACCGTTCGTAAACCATTTGTGCCTACGGTCGCGACAGGGGCCAGAAGCGTTCTGGCAAAGGGCGTAAGCAGGCGACATGGTCGTTTCGCATTTCCTGAAATGGATCCACACGGCGAAGGTGTCGGAGCGCGTTGCAGCGGCAAGCGCACTTGCTCGCGCCTATGTCGATTCGGACCTGCCTTTCGAGGACCGCTGCGCTGCTGAGGCGGCGCTGACATTGCTGCTCGATGACGCATCGTCGAAGGTGCGACTGGCGATCGCCGACGCGCTTTCCATGAGCCATCATGCGCCGCCGCAGATCGTCAGCGCGCTGGCCTCGGACCAGCCGGAAGTCGCAGCCCTGGTGCTGGCGCGGTCGCCACTGCTTACTGATGCCGACCTGATCGATCGGGTTGCCGGCGGCCAGAAAGCGACGCAGAAGGTGATCGCCGACCGGCCGCGGGTGTCGATGTCGGTTGCGGCGGCGATCGCCGAGATCGGCGAGCCGGAGGCCTGCACCACGTTGCTCGCCAACAGCGGCGCCGACATCGCATCGATCAGCTTTCGGCGCATGGCCGAGCGGCACGGCCATCTGCCTCTGGTGCGCGAGGCGCTGATTGCCGACGCGCGCCTGCCCGCCGATTGTCGGCATTTGCTGCTGGTCAAAGTGGGCGAGACGCTCAAGGGCTCGCCGCTGGTGCTGGGGCTGATGGGCGCCGCAAGAGCCGAGCGCGTCACGCGCGATGCCTGCGTCAAGGCTTCCGTGACATTGATCGAAGGCACGCGTGCCGAGGAACATACAGCGCTTGTCGAACATCTGCGTCTGCGCGGTGACCTGACCGCAAGCTTCGTCATCCGCACCATCGCGCACGGCAAGGTCGACTTCTTTGGTTCGGCCCTGGTCGCGCTCAGCCAGCAATCCGAACAACGGGTGAGAGCACTGCTGGCCGGCGGCCATGACGTGGCGCTGCAGGCACTGTTCCGCAGTGCCGGGCTTGCCGCCGCCACCCACGCCATCATCCTGCGCGCGCTGAAGGTCTGGCGCGAGGTCGCCAATGGCAAACGCCTCGCCGGCGTGCAGGAAGTCAGCTGGCTGATGCTGAAGGAATTGGGCGGGCAGTCCGCCGCGGGCGATCTCGCCGGGCTGATCAAGTCGATCCATCTCGACGCGTTGCGCGAGAACGCGCGCGGGCACGCGCTGGCGATCGCGGCTGCCTAAAGCAATTCCAGGAAAACTGTGAAGCGGTTTTCCGTCCGGAATTGCTTTAGAACAAAGGAAAGAGCGGTTCGGCGTTTCCGTGAACGCTGAACCGTTCCAGGCCTCGTCCTTCGCGAAAATATCCGGGTAGCAACAACCGCCGTCTGTGGCTCACCTGGCAGAAGACGCTCAGATATCCAGCACTTCCGTCTCGGCGAATTCCGCGCGTTCCTGGATGAAGCGGAAACGGGCCTCGGGCTTGGTGCCCATCAGTGCGTCGACAGCATCCTTGGTCGCCGCCTCGGCGTCGATCACATCGACCCTGAGCAGCGTGCGCTTTCTCGGGTCCATGGTGGTTTCCTTGAGCTGGGCGGCCATCATTTCGCCCAGCCCCTTGAAGCGGCCGATCTCGACCTTGCCGCGCCCGGTGAATTCGGTGCGCAGGAGTTCGTCCTTATGCGCGTCGTTGCGGGCATAGCCGACCTTGCCGCCTTGGCGGATCGAATAAAGCGGCGGGACCGCCAGGTAGAGATGGCCGCCGCGGACCAGGTTTGGCATCTCCTGGTAGAAAAAGGTGATCAGCAGCGAGGCGATATGGGCGCCGTCGACATCGGCATCGGTCATGATGATGACCCGGTCGTAACGCAGGTCCTCGTCGCGGTATTTCGAGCGCGTGCCGCAGCCCAAGGCCTGGATCAGGTCGGATATCTGCTGGTTGCCGGCAAGCTTGTCGCTGCCGGCACTGGCGACGTTGAGGATCTTGCCGCGCAGCGGCAGCACCGCCTGGCTGGCGCGGTCGCGCGCCTGCTTTGCCGAACCGCCGGCCGAATCGCCCTCGACGATAAAGAGCTCGGCGCCGGCGGCGGCATTCTGCGTGCAGTCGGCGAGCTTGCCGGGCAGGCGCAGTTTGCGCACTGCGCTCTTGCGCGACACTTCCTTTTCCTGGCGGCGGCGCACCCGTTCGTCGGCGCGCGCGATCACCCATTCGAGCAGTTTCGAGGCCTCCTGCGGATTGTCCGCCAGCCAGTGGTCGAACGGGTCGCGGATGGCGCTTTCGACGATGCGGATCGCCTCGATCGTCGCCAGCCTGTCCTTGGTCTGGCCGACGAATTCCGGTTCGCGGATGAACACCGACAGCATGCCCGCCGCCGAGATCATCACATCCTCGGAAGTGACGATCGAGGCGCGCTTGTTGCCGACCAGATCGGCGTAGGCGCGCAAGCCGCGCGTCAGGACGTTGCGGAACCCAGCCTCATGCGTGCCGCCCTCCGCGGTCGGGATGGTATTGCAATAGGAATTGATAAAACCGTCGCCGCCGAACCAGGTCACGGCCCATTCGAGCGAACCGTGACCGCCCTGCTTCTCGCTCTTGCCGGCGAACATTTCACGGGTGACCTGGAATTCGTCGCCGAGCGAGGCTTTCAGATAATCCTTGAGGCCGCCCGGAAAATGGAATTCGGCCTTGGCCGGCGTCGTGTCCTTTTCCCTGATCAGCGAGGGATCGCAAGTCCAGCGGATTTCGACACCGCCGAACAGATAAGCCTTTGACCGCGCCATGCGGTAGAGCCGCGCCGGCTCGAACGCCGCGCCCTTGCCGAAAATCTGCTCGTCTGGATGGAAGCGAATCTTCGTGCCGCGCCGGTTGTGCACCTCGCCGAGCTGCTCAAGGCCGGTCACCGGAACGCCTCGTGAGAAGCGCTGGCGATAGAGCTTGCGCCCAATCGCGACCTCGACCTCGAGATGGTCGGACAGCGCGTTGACGACGGAAACGCCGACACCGTGCAGGCCGCCGGACGTCTCGTAAACCTTACTGTCGAACTTGCCGCCTGAATGCAGCGTCGTCATGATGAGTTCGAGCGCCGGCTTCTTGAATTTCGGGTGCGGATCGACCGGAATGCCGCGGCCGTTGTCGGTGACTGACAGGTATCCGTCGGCGGAAAGCTCGACATCGATGAAGGTCGCATGGCCGGCGACCGCCTCGTCCATCGAATTGTCGATGACCTCGGCAAACAGATGGTGCATCGCCTTGTCGTCGGTGCCGCCAATGTACATGCCCGGGCGGCGGCGCACCGGCTCCAGCCCCTCCAGCACCTCGATGTCGGCGGCACTGTAACTCTCGCTGGCGTCGCGGGGCGCCGGCCGCTTCGCCGCCTGCACCAGCGGATCGGCCGGGCGCGCGGCGGCGCGAGCAGGCTGAGGCTGCTTGTCCAATTTGGCGAAAAGATCGTTGTTGTCGTCCATGCCGGTCCTGGATTCCGATGCTGCGAATCACCACCCGATACTGCCACGCTTTTCGCGGGCAGGCGACGGAGGTTCCTGTTACGTTCGAGGATAGAGCCTCTTACTGCAAAACCATTCGACAGCCAAGCGGCGGAAATGGGGTCGAAGCTTGGAGCATCGACGTTTTGTAAACCCTGTCCGAAGGTTACGCCGGAAGATTGGCTAAAAAGCGGTATTTGCGGACTGTCGCTGACCTAGAATGCAGCGGAACGCTCAAGAGGCTGTCGCTTAAGCATGTTGGATTACAGTTCGCTCCTGCTCGCGGCGGCGCTGTCGGGCACGTGCCTCAGCATCACCATGTTTGCGATCTGGTTCAGCGCGCCACAGGCACGCTTTGTGCTGACGGTGGCGTGTGGCATTCTCGTGCTCGTCGCACATGTGGTGTTGTTCTGGCATTACACGAGGGATCCAAGCCTCTGGCTTTGCCAGATCGTGCTTGCGCCTCTCAGCCTCGGTTTCCTGATTATCTGCCTGTCGGCCATGCAATATCTCGGCATAGGCGATTACAGGCGCGCCATCTTGCCGACCTTGGTTGCGATGGCTGTTTGCGCGGGCGCGACGTATCTCGGGTTTGATGGTGTCGGCTTCATCGTCACCTACGCGACGGTAACGGCGCTGCTCTCGCTCATCGGGGCGATGTTCTGGATTGAGGGTGGTCACGATCGACGGATATTGCTGGTCGTCTCGTTCCTGAGCGGCGTCTGTGCGCTGTCGTTCGGACTTTGCGGCGCGGTCCTGCTGGTCAAGGGGCAATGGGTGCTGGGTGTTGCGCCCGACAATTGGGCCGAGCGGGTGAATTCCGTCGTAGCCGTCGCCTGCATGACCGGGCTCGGCGCATTGACGCTCTCCCTGCACCATTTGCAGGCGCAGATCGAATTGAAGGCCGAGACGATGACCGATCCATTGACCGGGCTGATGAACCGGCGGGCGTTGACGGCACTCTATGGCGAGCGGGTCTTCGGTCCGTTCATGTCCGTCGCCATGTTCGACCTCGACCATTTCAAGAGGACGAACGACGTTTTCGGTCATCCGGTCGGCGACCAGGTTCTGCGCCGCTTTGCCGCCGTCATCAGGAAATACGCCAGGACCGGCGTCGACGCGTTCCGGTTGGGCGGCGAGGAGTTCGTGCTCGTCATGTCGCGGATGACGGAAGAGAAGGCTTATGACATTGCGAGCAAGATCAGCGTCGCCTTCGGCACGGAAGTCGTGGCCACACAACTTGGTCCGTTGCGAAGCACAGTCAGCGGCGGCATCGGCTTTGGCGGAACAAACGGCACCGGTCTCGACGATGTGCTGGCCGAAGCCGACGCAGCACTCTATGCGGCAAAGCGCGCCGGGCGAAATCGCGTCGTCGTTCGGGACCGGGCGAGCAAGGCCGACGGGCCGGCCTTGCGTTCTGCCTGATTGGGGTTTCTAGCTTCTTGTTAGACCTATGATCTTGTCGGAAAACCGGATTCCACTTTCGGAATCATGATCTATTCCGCCGCACCCAGATATTCCGACAGCGGCGGGCAGGAGCAGACCAGGTTGCGGTCGCCGGCGACATTGTCGATGCGTGACACCGGCGGCCAGTACTTTGCTGCCGTATCGGCATCGCCGGCGGGGTAGGCCGCCTCCAGACGCGAATAGGGATGGGTCCATTGGCCGGCCAATGCCTCGGCGGCGGTGTGCGGAGCGTTGACCAGAGGATTGTCGGCCAACGGCCATTCGCCCTTCGCCACCTTGGCTGCCTCGCCGGCTATGGCGATCATGGCCTCGCAGAAACGATCCAACTCGCGCTTGGGCTCGGATTCGGTCGGCTCCACCATCAGCGTGCCAGCGACCGGGAACGACATGGTCGGCGCGTGGAAGCCATAGTCGATCAGCCGCTTGGCGATATCGTCGACGCTGATGCCGGCGCTGTCCTTGAGCACGCGGGTGTCGAGGATGCATTCATGCGCGACGCGTCCGTTGCGCCCCTTGTAAAGCAGGGGGAAATGCTCGCCAAGCCGCGTCGCCACATAGTTGGCGGAGATGATCGCCGTCTCGGTTGCCTGCTTCAGGCCGGAAGCGCCCATCATGCGAATATACATCCAGGTGATCGGCAGGATCGAGGCGCTGCCGAACGGTGCCGCCGCCACGGCATGGACCGAGCCTTCGGTGACGTGGCCGGGCAGATGCGGCTTCAGATGCGCCTTGACGCCGATCGGGCCGACGCCGGGGCCGCCGCCGCCATGCGGGATGCAGAAGGTCTTGTGCAGGTTCATGTGGCAGACATCGGCGCCGATATCGCCGGGACGGGCGAGGCCGACTAGCGCGTTGAGGTTGGCGCCGTCGAAATAGACCTGGCCGCCATGGCTGTGGACGAGGGCGCAGAGGTCGCGCGCGCCTTCCTCGAAGACGCCATGCGTCGAGGGATAGGTGAACATCAGCGCCGCGAGATTATGCGCATGCTCGGCCGCCTTGGCCTGCAGGTCGTCCATGTCGATATTGCCGTCCTCGGTGCAGCGCACGACGACGACGCTCATGCCGGCCATGGCCGCACTTGCCGGATTGGTGCCATGCGCCGAGGAGGGGATCAGGCAGACGGTGCGATGGCCTTCGCCACGTGACAGATGATAGCGGCGAATGGCGAGCAGCCCGGCATATTCGCCCTGGCTGCCGGCATTGGGCTGCAGGGTCACCGCGTCGAAGCCGGTGATCTCCGCCAACCAGCCTTCCAGCTCGTCGATCATGGCGCGATAGCCTATCGAATGGTTTGCCGGCGCGAAGGGATGCAGGTTGGCGACATCAGGCCAGCTCACTGGCATCATTTCGGCGGCGGCGTTGAGCTTCATGGTGCAGGAGCCGAGCGGGATCATGGCGCGGTCAAGCGCCAGGTCCTTGTCGGCCAGCCGGCGCAGGAAGCGCATCATGTCGGTTTCCGAGTGATTTTCGCGGAACACGGGCTGGGTGAGGAACTCCTTGCCGCGCGGTTTTCCTGGCATGGAACTGCCGGCGGCAACGCCGGCCTTGGCGCCGAAAAGTGCTGCGATCGCCTCCAGATCGGCTTCGGTGGAGGTCTCGTCGAAGCTGATGCCGACATGGTCGGCGTCGATGACGCGCAACAGGAGGCCCGTCTT
Source organism: Mesorhizobium sp. M1334 (assembly GCF_040317995.1). Lineage (NCBI taxonomy): Bacteria > Pseudomonadati > Pseudomonadota > Alphaproteobacteria > Hyphomicrobiales > Phyllobacteriaceae > Mesorhizobium > Mesorhizobium sp. M1334. The sequence continues at coordinate 8,312 of NZ_JAMYLM010000019.1, read as the reverse complement.
TTCTGCGGCGGCGGCAATCGCGCCGGCTCTGCCCTTCACTTCCACAGCCACCGTGTCGAACCGGCTTTCGCCGACCACCGAAACGCCCGCTGCCTTGAGGCCGGCAGCCAGGCGGTTGGCCAGCGTGTGGACGCGGCCGGCAATCGCCTGCAGCCCGGCAGGGCCATGCCAGATCGCGTAGGCCGTCGCCATGTTGGCGAGCAGCGCCTGTGCGGTGCAGATGTTGGAGGTCGCCTTGTCGCGGCGGATATGCTGCTCGCGTGTCTGCAAAGCCAGGCGATAACCGGGACGGCCCTTGCTATCCGTCGACTGGCCAACGAGCCGGCCGGGCATCAGCCGCGTCAGCCTGTCGGAGACCGCGCAATAGGCGGCGTGCGGCCCGCCAAAGCCCATCGGCACGCCAAAACGCTGCGTCGGGCCGACGGCGATGTCGGCGCCAAGCCTGGCCGGCGCATCGGTCAGCGTCAAGCCAAGCGGGTCGGCGATGAAGACGACCAGCGCGCCGGCGGCATGGGCCTTGTCGATGGCTGCCTTGTGATTGCCGTAGACGCCGAATGTATCGGGCCAGGAGACCAGCAGGGCGGCGGTGTTGTCGTCGATCACCTCGCCGTCCACCTCGATGCCGAGGGGCTCGGCGCGGGTGCGCACGACGTCCAGCGTCTGCGGGTGCGGCGTGCCGGCCAGTGCCACCTTGGTGCGCTTGTCGCGATGATGGCGCAGCGCAATGCCGACCGCTTCGGCCACCGCCGTCGCCTCGTCGAGCAGCGAGGCCGATGCCACCGGCAGGCCGGTCAATTCTGTCACCAGCGTCTGGAAGTTGAATAGCATTTCCAGCCGGCCCTGGCTGATCTCGGCCTGGTAAGGCGTGTAGGCGGTATACCAGGCCGGGTTCTCGAACAGGTTGCGCTGGATCACCGGCGGCACATGGACGCCATGATAGCCGGTGCCGATGAAGCTCTTCAGCACCGTGTTCCTTGCCATCGTCGCCGCGAGCTCGGTCAGCGCTTCCGCTTCGCTTGCGGGGGCGGGTAGGGCCAGCGGCCGGTCGAGCCGGATCGACTTCGGCACTGCCTGACTGATCAGGGTCTCGACCGAAGGAACGCCGATCGTCGCCAGCATGGCTCTGACGTCATGGAGGCCCGGGCCGATATGGCGAGCCGAGAAGGGGTAGGGTGCTGCGGTCATCTTCCTGGTCCTGCTATCAACCAATATGGGCTTTGTAAGCGGCTTCATCGAGGAGCTCGTCGAGCTGGCTCTCATTGGCCAGCTTCATCTTCCACAGCCAGCCGTCGCCGGTTGCCGCCGAATTGACGAGCGAAGGATCCGATGACAGCGAGGTGTTGGCCTCGGTGATCTCGCCGTCGACCGGTGCGTAGACGTCCGAAGCCGCCTTGACCGATTCGACCACCACGGCCGTATCGCCCTTGGCCAGCTTTTTCCCTGGCTCCGGCAGTTCAACAAATACGAGATCGCCGAGCTGCTCCTGCGCGTAATCGGTGATGCCGACGGTGGCGATGCCGCCCTCGACGCGCAGCCATTCGTGATCTTCGGTGAAATAGGTCTTTGCCATTGAAATCATCCTTTGCGGTAGCGATGGGGCGTGAAGGGCAAGGGGTGGATGTCGACCGGGATTTTCGTCCCGCGGACATCGGCGAACAGTTTTGCGCCGGATTTGGCAAGCGGTGTCTGGACGTAGCCCATGGCGACCGGATGACCGGCCGAGGGGCCGAAGCCGCCGGAGGTGACGTGGCCGGCAGGGTTGCCGTCGGCATCGAAAAGGGCAGCACCGGCGCGCACCGGCTGGCGGCCTTCCGGCTTCAGGCCGACGCGTTTTTGCGCTGGACCACGCTCCAGGATGGCGCGCAGCGCATCGGCGCCGATGAAGGCGCCCGAGGCGCGAACCTCCTTGGGGATGGCCCACATCAGCCCGGCGCTGGCCGGATCGATCTCCGGCGTGATGTCCAGCCCGTGCAGGCACAGTCCGGCTTCAAGCCGCAGGCTGTCGCGGGCGGCAAGGCCGACCCACATCACCCGCTCGTCCTCGAGCAGCCTGGCGGCGAGGTTTCTTGCATCCGCTTCCGGCAGGCCGATCTCGAAGCCGTCTTCGCCGGTATAGCCGGACCGGCTCATGAACCATTTTTCGCGCGGTTCGATACCGTGCATGAACACCAGCGAACCCGTCTCGATGCCGGCGCGGGAAAGGGCAGCCCACGCTTCGGGGCCCTGGATGGCAAGGAAGACGCGGTCGAGTGCGTCCACCTTCACGTCGAAATCGCCCTCTGCTTCGAAATTTTTGACCAATGCGCGCAGATGTTTTTCGTCGGCGGCGGCATTGCCGGCATTGGCGACCATCATGAAGCGCTCGGCGCCAAGCCTGGTGACGATCAGATCGTCCAGAATGCCGGCAGCCTCGTTGAGGAAGAACGTGTATTTGGACTGGGAAACCTCAAGCGCGCCGGCATCGAACGGGCAGGCGCGGTTCAGAAGCGCTGCTGCCCCCGGACCGCTGATTTCGAACAGCTTCATGTGCGAGATGTCGAACAGGCCGGCATGCTCGCGGCTGTGCAGATGCTCTTTCATCACACCGGCCGGATAGGTCAGCGGCATCGACCAGCCGGCGAAGGCGCCAAAGCGCGCACCGGCTGCCGCATGCAGATCTTCGAGGGGAAGGTGTTTGGTGTCGTCGCCCGTCATGTCATCTCCAGAGTCGCACGCAGGCGGCCGCGAATGGCGACCAGTCCGTGCCCCTCTGTCTGAAGCCTGAGAGACTCGCGCCCCGTAACTCTGTCGGCAGCGCTTACACCTTCGGCGCGGGGGCAAGCCCCGACTTTCCAGAGTGTCTTTCCCGTCTACGGTTCTTTTGCCTGAGAGATTTCGGGCGATTTCCCCTTCGGCGGCAGCTCTCGCTGCTCTCTCCCGCAAACAGGTAGGACTCGGTCAGGAGCCCTCGACTCGTCATCCATAGCCCGTGGACGACACCTTGTCACCTGCCAGCGACATTTTACTGGCAAGTCTTCGCTGCCTCGTCGCGAACAGGTCGCGACCCTATTGTTTTGCGGGCTCGGGCTTGGCTGTCTCGAAGCGCGACATCCATTTGAAGCTGCCGAACCAGTAGCGGCGAACGCCGCCTATGGTGCCGTCGGCGGTGCGCGCGCCGATCCAGTTGTTGACGTATTGGATGAGGCGGACATCGTCCGGCCGCATGGCAAACGCTTCCGGCGTCCGCAACAGCGGGCCGCCCACCAGCTTGAGCTTAGCGTCATAAAGCCTGGCGGCCATTTGCGGCGTCGGCGATGTCGCCACCATCGCCTGTGCTTGCCCGCTGATGACGGCGGCGAAAACATCGGCCGCATTGTCGAATGAAGCGATGGCCGCTTTCGGGAATGCTTCCCTAGCGGCGGCTTCGTCCGTCGAGTTGGAGAGTACGGCGATCTTGTAGCCCGGGGCCGCAAGTGCCTTGCCCGGCCTTTTCCCAAGGCTGGCGATCGTCGCCACCATACGGATATCGGCAGTACCGGTCTGATCGGAGAACACCACCTCGCGTGCGCGTTCCGGCGTGCTGGCGTAGCCCGCCGCGATCATGTCGAAATCACCCTTGAGCAGTCGCGTCTTGAGGTCGCTCCAGGGCACTTCGACCAGCTTGAGGTCGACGCCGAGATCCGACGCCAGAGCACTGGTCAGGTCGACATCATAGCCGGCGAATTTTCCGTCTGCCTTCTTGAGTATCCACGGTGGGTTGAGCGCCACGCCGACCGTCAACGTCTTCTGGTCGATGATGCGCTTGAGGCTGTCGTCTGCCCGGGCTGGCAGCAGCGACAAAGCCAACCAGGCAGAAAGAGCAAGTATAATTGTGGCGATCATCTTAGCGCGCATTAATATAACCTCGCTGAGCCCGTCCGGTTGTCAGATTTACACAGAGGTGCCATTCTGTCGATAGCGGGCCCTGATGGAGAGTTGCGATGTCGGCACGGATGGCGGTTACCGGTTCGATGATGTTCCTGGGTTGCATCCTGGGCAACCCGGCGAAGCTTTCGTTGCTGCCGGCGGCAGCGCAGGCTGCGGGGGCAAAACGCGTGGTCTGCTCCAGCGCCGATTACCGTTATTCCTATTGCGGGGTCGATACGCGACGTGGCGTGCAGTTGACCTCCCGTCTATCGAAGGCACGTTGCGTGTACGGTAGAAGCTGGGGCTATGACGGCGGCGGCATCTGGGTCGACAATGGTTGCTCGGCCGAATTCGCAGTCGCCGGCCCCGACCGTAACCCCTCTGCTGGCGACCTCGCCGCAGCCATTATCGTCGGCGGCGTGGTAGGCGCCATTCTCGACAACAGCAATTCGCATCGCCATCATTCCGATAATTACTATCCGAAGCCGCGCCCGCGCCGTTACGACCAATCGATTGATCCGACGCCGCAATTCGACAATCAGGGCAATCCCAACTTCGATACCCACGGCAACTACCAAGGACCGCACGGGCTTGGGAAGCTCGTCACCCCGGACGATAATCCCGACCTGAATCCGGCCCTGCGGAGCGACGGCGACGACAGCGACGACGACAGTTAGTTTAGGTGAAACTGAGGTCAGGTTTCAGTCAGATGCCGCCGTACCAGTCGTAGCCATTGTCCTCCCAATAGCCGCCTCTGCCGCCGCCGATATTGGCGAAGCCGTCGACCAGCTCGATCTTGTAGAGATATTTCGGCATCTTGTAGCCGAGTTGGCGCTCGACGCGGACGCGCAGCGGCGCGCCGTTCTCGACCGGCAACGGCTTGCCGTTGAGGCCATAGGCAAGGATCGTCTGCGGATGACGGGCATCGATCAGGTCGATCGAGCCGTAATATTTGATATCGCCGGCAAGGCTGCGGTCGATCGTATCGAGGCAGTGGAATATGACATAGCGCGCCTGCGGCTTGACCACGGCCTGGTCGAGCACCAGCGACAGCGGCGTGCCGGTCCATTTGGCAATGCAGCTCCAGCCTTCGACGCAGTCGTGGCGGGTGATCTGCGTGCGGCTCGGCATGGCCATCAGCTGCTCGCGGCTCAGCGACAGCGGTTTTTCGACGAGGCCTGAAACCTCCAGCCGCCAGTCGGCGAAATCGCTGGCGAGCAGGCCCTTGTAGAAATCGTCGTCCGGTGCGGTGACACCGTTCGGCCGCTGCGGCTGGCGAATGTCGGCCTCGGTGAACTCCGGCGCCAGCGCATCGCGGCCGGCAAGCAGCCGCTGCGCCCGCCAGGTCAGGCCATTGGCGCTTTCGAGGAAGCTGCGCAGGCCGTCGCCGACGCCAAGCTGGCTGTCGAAGGCGTCGCAGCCCGACAGCATGATGCCGGAAAGGCCGAGGCTGGCCGAAGTCAGGAATTTCCTTCGGCTTATCTGTAGCTTGGGGCTGATCTCGAATTTCGCCATGTCAGGCACTCCTCTCTGGCGCATCGTCGGCATGCGCCGGCGGGTCGGTTCGATACCAGCCGGTGATGATTGAGCGCAGCTCGTTGATCGGACCGGCGGCCAGGATCATCAGGATGTGGATAATGAAGAAGGCGACGAGCAGCAGCATCACCGTGAAATGAATGGTGCGCGCCGTCTGTCGGCCGCCGAGCAGATCGTTCAGGAACGGCAGCACCGAATCCATGCTCGGCGACATGGCAAGGCCGGTGATGATCATCAGCGGCAGCAGCACGAACAGCACGCCGCCATAAGCCATCTTCTGCAAGGTGTTGTATTCGCGCCTGTGGTGAAACCTGAACCTGGCGTGGTCGACAATGTCTTGCGGCAGCCGCCTGAAATCATCGAGGCGCGGGGCAAGATCGCGGCGCAAATGGCCGTTGATGAGGCTGGCGACCAGCCAGACCAGCAGCGTGGTGGTCAGCACCCAGGCAAAGAAGAAATGAACGACGCGCGCGGTGCCGAGATCGTAATAGGAAGGAATCGTCGCCCAGGACGGGAAGGCCCGGGAAGTCTCCTGGCCGGCCGGACCCGACCAGCCGAGCACGCCGGTGGTATCGAAGCGCTTGCCGAAAATTTCGGTGTAACCGCGCGGGCCAGCCGCGGTATTCTCGGCGCCGATGGCGAAGATGGTGTTGTTGTAGCCAAAGCCCGACTCCTTGCCGATGTAGAGCTGCGGGCGGGCGTTGAAGATCTGCAGGCCGGAAAGCAGCATGAAGAACAGCGCGATCGCCCATAGCCAATGCGTCAGCCGCGTCCAGCGCGACTGGCGATAGATCAGCGTCACATCGCTCGGCGCGGCGGTATCTGCTCCGGCGGCTTGGTTTCTGGCAAGCGATTCCATCTGTTGTTCCTCCGGCCGCGCGTTCGCCGCGGCCTGTCAGATATCTTCTCCTCCCAATACGTCGCCAGCCTAAGCGATGTTTCACCCGATCACGGATTTATTACGGACTGCCGAGGCTGACGGCTAGGTTGACTGCGGCTGCGACGATGACTGTATTGAAGAAGAACGACAGGATCGAATGCACAAGCACGACACGGCGCATTTGCGAGGTCGTGATGTTGGTGTCGGCGGTTTGCGCCGTCATGCCGATCACTGTCGAAAAATAGAGGAAATCCGAGCCCTCCGGGCGCTTGCCGCCCGGGAAGTCGAGGCCGCCGACTGGAATCCTCTTTTTGGTGTCGCCATCCATCGCATCGCCGTCCAACCAATAGAGATGCGCGTAGTGAAGTGCCGCCATGGCATGGATGGTCAACCAGCCAAGCGGGATAGACAGCAGCGCGACCGTAAGCTCGACGGGATCCGCGCTCTTCTCCCTGTTGATCAATTGAAACAACGAAATGATGGCAATAGCGACCACAACCAGAGTGACCGCGAAGATCGCCAGTACCGGCAGGTCAGTGTCGCCTGCATTCTTGCGCAGATAGCTGCCGGTAAGCCGAGGCATGTGGGCGATGACAAGAACGAGATAGGCGGCAAAGAACACGTTGGCGCCGATCGAATAGGCAAGCGGCGCACGCCAGATCAGCGCGGCGCCAAAGGCTGCCACGCCGATGCAGGCCGACACCGCGAACAGCGTGTGGCGTCGCATGGGCATCTTGGTCGTGGTACCGGTCGCCATGGTTTTCAGTCCGCTGGCGCGGATTTCAGCGCTCGCCGTAGGATGCGGTCAAGCTCGCCTAGGAACCGCGAGCGATCCTGCGGCGCGAAGCTCGAATTGTAGCCCTTGCTCTCGCCGGTTTCGCGCAGGTGCTGCTTGAGGTCGCGCATCGCCACCGCCATGCCGATCGTTTCGGGCGTAAACGGGCGTCCGGTCGGACCAAGTACGTGGGCGCCAAGCGCCACCGCGCGCGCGGCAAGCGGGATATCGGCGGTCACCACAATGTCGTTGGACCGGGCATTTTCGACGATCCAGTCGTCGGCGGCATCGGCGCCCTTGGGGACGACGACATTGCGGATCATCGGATCGCGCGACGGACGCAAGCCGCCATTGGAGACGAAGGTGACGACGATGCCGTGCCGCTCGGCGACTTTTTCGACCTCGGCCTTCACCGGGCAAGCGTCGGCGTCGACGAGAATAGCAGGTGCGGGCATCGTTGTTCCAAATGTGAAAGAGCCGGGCGGCGTCGCCCGGCTCGATCGATGATAGTCGAGCGGCTACTAGGCCGGCAACGCGCCGGATCTCTTGGCCGTCCAGGTGGCGATATAGTCCATCAGGCCAGGATTGAGGCAATCATAAGGTTCGAGCCCGATCGACTTCAGCTGTGACCTTATGCCGTCCATGCGGCTCGGATCGACACCGGACTCGATGATCGACGAGACAAAGGCGGTGAAGCCCGGCGGCGACCAGCCATCCTCCTGGAAGCGTTCCGGATGGATGAAGGACAGCCCCTTGAAAGCGTGGTCGCGCTCGACCGGGCCGTGCATGTGGACGCCGCAGCCGGTGCAGGCATGGCGCAGGATCAGCGCGCCCGGATCGACCACCTTCAGCTTGTCGCCGTTTTCGGTCACCGTCACGTCGTTTGTACCGGCAACCGCCACGACCGAGAACAATGCGCCTTCCGGCTTCCAGCATTTGGTGCAGCCGCAGGCATGGTTGTGGGCGATCTGGCCCTTGACCTTCACCTTGACCGGGTTGCTGGTGCAGGCGCAGACCAGCGTGCCGCCGGCAAAGTCGGGCTTTTCCCGTGGCAGTCCATTGTCGATTTTAGGATGCAGTTTTTCCGGCATTTTTGTCTCCTCCCGTGTTGAACATCTGCATTTTTCGGCCGCTGGCTGGTTAGCCGGCGGCTTTCTCCTCCTCAGTAAACCACCACGCTCCTGATCGACTTGCCTTCATGCATCAGGTCAAAGCCCTTGTTGATGTCCTCGAGCT
>NZ_JAMYLM010000018.1:0-118981 GCF_040317995.1 Mesorhizobium sp. M1334 | reverse complement strand
CGGGCATGCGGGTTGCCCGAGAATTGGACCGGCTCATCACCGAGCGCGGCCGGCCGAGAATGATCGTCAGCGACAATGGCAGCGAGTTCACCTCGAACGCCATTCTCTCCTGGGCGGATCAGAACCGCGTCGAATGCATTACATTGCGCCCGGCAAGCCGATGCAGAATGGCTTCATCGAGAGCTTCAACGGCCGACTGCGCGATGAACTGCTCAACGAGACGCTGTTTACTTCGCTGGCTCAGGCACGCGTCGCCATCGCCCTGTGGCGCGCCGACTACAACCCCGCGCGGCCGCATTCCCAAATCGCCTGGCAGACACCGGCCGAGTTCGCCACGCTCGCGCTGCGCTATGCCAAAGGCTCCGCGCCAGCGCCCGTCGCTTCACTCGCCCAGCAGGGCACAACCCACGCCGGAAACGAACTCAAACTGGATAGAAACTGGGGGCAAGGTCAGCCGTATAACTCGGCGAGCCTTCGCTTTGGCGGCAGGTTGCGTTCTGCCTAACGGGCTCGCGCAGTAGTTCGGTGCCAAAATCGGATGGGTCCATAAGCTCCTCAATTTCGAATGATGTTCTGCAGGCGTCATTCACGGCAGGTTCGGGGCGTGCTTGGAGCTAGCGCTCTGTCATGGTCCTACTGGCTCGGTATTGATATCCCAAGCTCCTTCTTAAGATCGTCAATACTTCTGACCATCCGCTTCTTATTACGAAGGGCAGCTAAGTAGTCATCGTTTTGATCATTCCCCGCATCATCAAGTATTTTTATAATTGATCTAAGCCGATTTCTAGCTTCCTCAGATACGCCCGGAGATTGCCCCTGCTAAATTTGTTGGACGAATCTATAAGAATCGCAGCTTGATAGAAGTGATATGCCGAGACTAGCTTGATATTTATAGTTTGCTGATTCCGCACGAGCTAAAGATCTTGGTCCGAAAAAGGCTCGATATATCTCCTCTTGTGCAAGCAAGTTATCAATTGTTCCGAGTGAATCTTCGCTGTTCGGAACGTTGTCATAAAAAAAGAAAATTTTGGGACTGAAGCCCTTGGCGGACTGCGTGAGTTCAACGTCGATTTTCTGTTCCTTGTGATCCACTGCACTCGACATCGTGAGGGTCAGGGTCCCCGTAGCACCGGAAGATGTAAGCTCCGATGCTGGTACGCTAATTCTGAATGAGCCTTGATCATTAAGCGACTTCAGTTTTTCGGCGGAGAATAGGCAGTCAATAGTTCCCGACATAGCAAGCTGAAAATCCGTGGCCGTCTGGCCAGGATTCTGAACGCGAATTTCAATCCCCGAGGGCTTGTCGCAATCAGCTTGAGACTGAGCAGAAGCCGCAGGAGGAGAGATCACTACTAAGAAAGCTCCTAGCAACCCGAACCGGCTAATTTGGCTCATACGACTCAACCCTCCTATTGCTGGCTGGCAAGCTTCATACCAGCCATCACTGCGATAGCGGCCAAAGCGCCATTTCTGACGCGTACCAGATATTCACTAACTAAGTTAGGATCTATGTTGAGCGTTGCGAGAGTCTGAGACCAAGACACGCGACTGTCAGTATCCGCGCCAGCAATTGGAGAGCTTATTAGCTCGGGAAGATATGTAATTGCGAATAAAACCAAAAGGTAAAAGAAAAGAATCCACGACATGTTGCCCCTATCGTATTTGCCTGTGCTCGCCCCAAAGAAGGCCGTTAGGGTGGGAAGAGCAATTATATTAAATAAATTAAAGAAATCAGACTTTATCAAGGCAAATTTAAATATCAGATTTGGTGCAGAAGAAGGTGATGTAATCATGGTGCCTTGAGTCGCGAAATCGAAAGCACCGATCCCGGGCCGGCTTGGAAGATGGACTCGTTCAAGTCCATAGTTTTTGGGCGATCTGAGAATGGTGTTGCAGTCCTCGTGGTCAGATCCGCGAGCGGGCTCAACATTCGTTCGGGACCCAATGCAGGTCACTCGCTTGCGCGCCCGACTCCGTTGCCTACTGGGACTCAGGTGATAGCGCACGAAGCGGAAGGGCAGTGGCGGTTCGTCTCCGTCCTGAACGCGGCGGGAGATCCGGACTTTTCTGGGCCCACTGCAGTTTCCTCTTTGAAACCTGAGCGGTTTGCACCTGCCGCTCCCCAACTGTTCAGAGCTTTTAAAAATCAAACTCATTGCGCAGAAACGACTGCTACCGATCTGCAGCGCAAGGGCCGTCCTCCCAATCGTAGACCGGTAACGTCGGCATGGGGATTCAGAGAAGGAGGAAGTTCAATTATCTCGGGCTTTATCCAGACTTCCGAGTCTTCGGCATCTGCTGGCTGGGGCTCTTGGAAGCTTTCCCCATTCTGGGTTCGAGTCGGTAGACCGCTCCTTCATGACACCCCACTATTAAGGGAGAGCTGTTTAAGGTCGTTTCCAATCAGGTGTAGCTCGGCGCTTGAGCCTGGCCCGGTCTCTCTGGCAGTCCAGGCCCCATGCGTGAAACTATTTCGGCCACTCCTATATTCTGAAGTCCTAATTCAGGTTATACTTATATGGATGGTGCCGCGCAGGAAGCTCTTACATGATCGATGCAGACGTATTTGATTTTGTCGAGCGCTGCAGAAACCATAGGGCAACGGGGCTGCTGCTTGGCGACCTGCTGGACACCGTGCGAAGTCTCGGCTTCGAACACCTCATCTTGAGCGGCGTTCCTCTCGGCGGGCAGAAGCTCGCGCCGATGGTCGAACTGAACGGCTGGCCGGCCGGCTGGTTCGAACGCTATGTCGAGGCCGAGCACGCCGCCGTCGATGGTGTCTGCATCTATTCGGCGAAGACCTTGAAGCCGTTTCTTTGGGCTGACGTACCAGCAAAATGGTCTAATACCGAAGGTTCGCGACGAGTTGCCGGCGAAGCAACGGAGTTTGGCATCTGCAGCGGTTTCGCCGTGCCGATGTTAAGCGTCCACCATTGGCAATCTGTGCTGTCATTTGCGTCTTCCGCGAAGCGCTGCAGTCTGTCGGCCCGGCAACAGGTGCAACTAGTTACAATGGCGGTATATGCCGGTATGTCGATCCAGGCGTTGGCGGATGACAATGATGACGATGAAGGCGTGCTGACCGACCGCGAAAAAGAGGTGCTTTTGTGGGCTGCGGCCGGCAAGACCTCGTCGGAAACATCTCAAATCCTTGGACTGACCGAACGCACCGTTAAATGGCACTCAACGCGGGCCCGCGAGGCTTTTGGCGTCGCGACGACCACGCAAGCGGTCGTCGAAGCGGTGCGCCGGCGTCTGATCCATCCCTAAAACGCGTCAACTGTCCGATCGGACAGGTGACGTATATTAGCGCGACTGCGATTATCTCCTTCGAGAACGATCGGGGGATCGCGCGATGATAGAAGCCCATGTCGTCAATGCGCTGAACAAGCATCTTTATGAATGCGAATTCGACGAATTCCTGCGCCGGCGTCACGATTTTTTCGTCCACCAAAAGCATTGGCGTCCGGCGAGTCTGGATGGTCGCGAACTGGATCAATTTGATACGGACGCGGCCACTTATCTGCTTGGCATCGAGGAAGGCCGCGTAGTCACTTCCGCGCGGCTGATCCCGACCAGCGAACCGCATATGGTCTCGGAAGTCTTTCCCCATATGTGTGAAAAATCGGGCGTTCCGAGGCGTTCCGATTGGGCCGAATGGACGCGCACTTTCGTTGTCCCCGAGAAACGCTCAACTGGGCTGCGAGGCACACTAACCCAACTGTGCTGCGCTGTCATGGAATACGCTCTTGACGAGGGCCTCAGCGCGGTTGGCGGTATCCAGGAAACCTACTTTATGCCTCACCACGGCGCGTTGAAGTGGCGAGCTGAACCCATGGGCATGGCGAGGGAAGAAAACGGCGAATGGTACATCGTTGCATACATCGAGGTGAATGAGGCAGCGCTGGCGAGCGTTCGCAAAATACTTCGTCTCAACAATTCTCTGCTCGTCCGGCGCGGCATCCAGTGTCCATTCCTCCGTTGGCCCGAGAAGCACTTGGACGTCGCCTGGCACCGGGATCACTCGCACTAATCGAAACACGTCGAGGGGGTCGCTCGGCCGGTCGCACGGTTCTCAAAGGAACGTCGGCGGAAAATCAAACTATAGACGACAGGCCATGGAGGAGGGGGCAAGGGCATGACGATCAATAGAAACTTCTTTTTTAACCATGCACGTCTCGGACTCTTCGACGGCAAAATGTCGAACTCGCAAGTGAGCGGCATCACCTTAATACTCGACAAGTGGGAACACGAGATGCCGAAGGCAGATGACCGTTGGCTGGCCTATATGTTCGCCACGGCACATCACGAAACCGGACGGACAATGCAACCGGTAAGGGAAACTTTTGCGGGTACCGATTCTCAAGCGATAAAGATCCTCGATAGGGCGTTCGCGGCTGGGAAGCTGCCTTGGGTATCAGAGCGGTACTGGCAGCCTGATCCTCAAGGCATCTCATGGCTCGGACGAGGTTTTGTTCAACTGACGCATAAGGGCAATTACGCCAAAATGGCGGCCCTCACGGATCCCAACTTAGCCACGAACCCAAGTCTCGCAATGAATCCGGTGACTGCAGCCGACATCATGTTCAAGGGCATGGATAAAGGCTCCTTCACAGGTGCGAAGCTGAGCGACTTCTTTTTAGGCACCAAAGAAAAATGGAGAGAGGCGCGACGCATCATAAACGGCTTAGAAAGAGCCGATCTCATCGCCAGTTATGGAAAGCAATATTACGCATGTATCAGTTATACCACTAGCTAAATATAGCTTAGATACATTGGCATGTAGACACGGATTGCCACGGAGTAGGGGTCTAAAATGAAGATTATCCAGATACAGCAGGCCCTCGCTGGCCTGGGCCTCAAGCCAGGTCCTCTCGACGGGATCTGGGGCCGGCAGACAAGTGCGGCTGTCAGAGCTTTCCAAACCAAAATGGGATTAGACCCCGACGGTATTGTTGGTCCGCTCACAATTGCAGCGCTCTTCCCTGGTCGACCAGCAGAGTCCGGCCTCGACCAAGCCGAGATTGTTTGGTTCAAAGAAGCCCGGCGGCTGCTCGGCACGCGAGAGAAGCCGGGCGCTGGATCGAACCCTGATATTCTCGACTGGGCTACGGACGTCAATGTCATGTACAAAGGCGATGATATCCCCTGGTGTGGGTTGTTCGTGGGGCACTGTATTGGTTCGACCCTGGATCGTGAGCCCCTTCCCACAAATGTCCTGGGCGCCAGGGCATGGGCGACTTTCGGCATAAAAACACAACCGACATCAGGAGCGGTGATGGTATTCTGGCGCAATTCGTTGCAGAGCGGCAAAGGCCACGTCGGGTTCTATGCCGGGGAGGACGCAGGAGCCTACCGAATTTTGGGCGGGAATCAATCCGACAGCGTTTCGTTGGCTTGGGTGAGTAAGAATCGGCTCGTGGCTGCGCGCTGGCCCGCAACTGTTCCGGCACCAGTGCCGAATCCAGTTACTGTTGGCCGCGCGGATCAGCTGTCATGGAATGAGGCCTGAGCTCGGAGGGAATCTGGGACCCAGGCCCTTCTTTGACTCGGCTATACGATAGCCAACTCTGCTACAAGCAGCCAGTAAACTGGATGCAACAAACGTGTGCAGCCGTGCCTCAGCACATACCGGAGAGGACCGTGGTCCAAACGCAGACAACAAGCCCGCGGTTCCGCAGTGCGGTCGTCCTGGTGATGCTGGTCATTCTGGGGACTGGGCTTATGCGCTTGTTTGCGGAAACTCGCGGTGGGAACGCGGTCGAGGCAGAACGTGCAGAGATTTGGGCCAGCTGCCTCGGAACTGTATCTGTCGCTCAAAATACGGCACTCACCCTCTCGAGTTTAGCTAGTGATCCGGCTAGCAAAACCCTGCTCTCAGCCACTGCGGCGACGAATCTTTCCTACGTCTCAACTGAAGCTGTGCCAATTGACCCAATCGACCCTAAACTGAGCCTTCGAACCTCGCGCACAGAGCCGTTTACACTGCCGCAATACACCGAACTTCGTGTTCAAAAGGGCGAGTTCTGGCTTAGCGGATCAGCCGCAGCACAAGTCGGTGACGCGGCACTTCTGTTTCGAACGTCCGATCGGCTCCGCTTTGGCCCCGCCCCTAATTCCAATTACATTATCTCACTGAGCGAGGAAGTCCCCATAGGGGCGCAAGTTGAGGGTCAGCCCCATCGCTTATTGCCGCAGGGAACCACCGGAACTCTTAAATTGGACAGGGACAAATTGGTTCCACTAGTTACGCTCGATGCCACCGCCGCGACGCCGCTACTGCTTCATAGCTCACCCAGCCTTCTTCCGGTGAGAGCATTCGGTGAAAAAGGCCCTGCAGCGCTGTCGATCGAGACACGACAACAAGCCTTAACCGGCAAGACTTTGACCGCATGCGCCATCGCCCAAGGAACGGCTTATCCTATAGCGGTAACCGACGTCGCTCCCGGTGCAGATGGCATCACGAATGTCGTCTTGAATGTCCCGAGTGATGTTCTTCCAGATACGTCCCTCCTAACGTTAGTTGATCTGGCGGTAGCGAGCACTGATGGTCAGTACACTGCTCACGGAAGTTTCGTCGCCTTTAGCCGCCTATATGCCAGCATCATTGCGACGCTATTCACCGGGCTGCTCTTCTGGGGACTCCTGCACGTCCGGCACATGAAAACGGTCCCTAATTCAATAGCCAGAAAGAACGAATGGGGCAGGTTTTTTGCTGGACTTTTTATTAGCGAAGGTGACAACGATCCGAGCTTGTCGCTTTTCCAGGTGTTCTTCTGGACTGCGGTAACGGTGTGGGGCTTCTTCTACAGTTTCACAGTTACCGGCAGCCTGCTCAAAATGACGCCAGAAATGATGGTGCTTCTGGGCATCGCCGGCACCGGCTCGGTACTCGCGCGTTGGATCGCAATTTCGAGGGGAGGCTCGACCTCGCAACCTACAGGGTCCGAAGTTCAAGCACCTGCCGACGCTCAACGAGCGGAGCCACTGGACTTCTGGCAGATACTCAACACCAACGGCCAATTCGACCTTCTGAAACTCCAGCTGCTTTTGTTCACTCTGCTGATAGGCGTATACGTCATATGCCGGATCGCAGAGTCTGCGAGCTTTCCCGTGCTCGACACCAATACGCTGCTCCTACTGGGAGTGAGCCAAGGGGTCTACATCGGTGGCAAACTCGGGGGCACGACACCGTTGGCGCGTGCACAAGCTCTCAAGCTTGACCTGGATTTGGCCGCGCAAGCAGCAGCTAAGCTTGCCGCTGAGATCAGGCAACTAGAAGAGGACAGAGATACATTCAAGAAAGAGAAGGAAGCACTCGATCAAGAAATTCAAACCCTCGGCGAAACCGCCAATCGAACCGATGACCAGACGGAGAGACTGAGTATGCTGCGAAAGCAGGCATCGGACAAAGAAGCTGCCATCGCTGCGCTGGACGCTACGATCAATAAGAAGAATGCCGATCTGAGCTCCGCAAATGACAAAGTTAAAGAACTCGAACCTTCCCTTGAGCAAGCAGTCAAGGATATTGGTTTGGCGACTTAGGGGTAATTCGTGGCGAGGATACCGTCACCAGAACAGTAGCGTCGCCGCTGAGCGGTATTTCATGTAATTCCGGTGTATTTTATTTGCAATGAGTGAAAGGTAAGCAGATGCCTAGATCGTGTGTGATTGCGCTAAGCTCCGTCCTCTTAGCTTCTTGCAGCACCACAAACCCGGATCCTCCGGAACTCGGCTTCGAATCGCCCAAGTCTGCGATCGAAAAGCTTGGTTATGATGCCGTCTCACTTCCGTCTACAGCTTACGGTCCCGGATCGTTTGTCACGTCCGTTAAGGGTTTCGGAATGACCTCGCCCTTGAAGTTGACATACTTATGCCGACCGGATTTCACAAACACACCGCCTCCGATCATTGACGCTGCCGCCTCGGCTCAGGCTTCGCGCATTTTCAGTGGTAGTTTCAGGCTCGGCGTTTCTGCATTGGCGGACCTTGGTATTAGCGCGGGAATAACGGACATCGAGTCGGTCACAATCAAGTTCAGCGACGTCAAGATTGAACAGCTGGGGTACGATGATCTCGAGGCCATAAGATCAGGCCTCGGTCCGAAATGTCACGAGATTGTCCAGAAATTTTCGAATGATGGTATTGCCTATCAGACAAAGCAGGCGATCAGAGCCGACGTTACGTATACCGCCAACTTCAAACGAGGTGCCTCTGCAGACGCAAAAAACATAGCAATTCAGGCCCTGAAGGCTAACTTCGGAGGATCTGTTGAAAGTAACTCCGACTCGTCAGTTACTGGTACAGGACTGTACTACGGGCTATTACTTACGAAGGTGTAATTCGATTGTATTTTATGAGTTAAATTCACCTAGTATTAGTCAAAATATTGATTGTGAGATTCCAGTTAAGTTGAGGAAAACTCTACATTTATAGAAATTTGGAATTGGCGATGAACGCAGATACTTCTGTTGGTGCTGCTGATCTCTTTACTGGCGCGTCAACTTTGATCAAATACGGACCAATTGGTTTGGCGGCACTGATGTTGGTGCTTGTTGTCATAGGATTGACGATAAGGACGCCCGATCAGCGTCAAGAAAGCCTATTAAGACAGCTCCTGTACGTTGGTTTAGCCTGTTTCATAATTGCTAGCGCTGCGCCCTTTATTCCGACGCCCAATCCAACCGTTTCTCACGTTCTTCATATGCGAGTTGAGCCACAAGCCTTGGGCAAGACCCGGACCCTTCCCGAGCCAATCATCACCATTAATGGCAAGCGTCTCGAGGAGCCGCTCGACTTCTCCATAAAGTCTGAGGTGACAGTGATAGTTGACGTGAGCGATGCAGTGAGCTTCACGCAGGAATTCCGCTCGCAGAATGCCAGACAGGCCACTGCACTAAGCAGCATCGCCTCACAAGTGGACGGACTGGTATCACAACTTCAGCGAGCGTCTCGCCTCATCGATAATAGCTGCTCCGGTGGCGCCCATGGCGTACAGCCACTGCATGCCGCCGAAGTCATAGCAATCAACAGCTCGGTGGCCAATGTGCTCTCGAGTACAAAGGCAGCCGTTGACTCCGCACTGGCGGTGGCGCCCCCCGAAGTGAAATAGGCTTTGTCAGGCCACTCTTAACAGACACATGCTGCGTGTGCGCGCTGTTGGGAGGCTCCGCGGGAACGCTGTCGATGTGGTGGTTCGGGCGGCTCCTGATCCCTGATCCTGCCCCTGCAATGCTTCGCCTCAACCGCGTATGCGTACCCTAATAGTGTTTTATCGGCTTCTGTAATAAGCAGTCTAACTTCTAGGCGGAGGTCACATTGGCAAAGATATTTCTTCGGCCCTTGTGCCCTTGATGATGTTTCCGAGAGGGGGTAGCGCCCCTTTCTCCGTCAGGCAAAACAACTGTCGCCCCGCTGGGAGAAGGGGACGCCGCGCCACTCCACTTGAATCTCCACCCGCTTCCGTGCTTGCCTGTCTCCCGCAAATCGCAGAGGGACGGTGAGCATGGCAAAGTCAGTCACCAGCATCGCACCCGAACCCATGGTCGAGCGTCTGCGCGCCGCCCTCGGCCCGCGCCAAGTCACCGAACAAAAGATGTTCGGCGGCACCTGCTTTATGCTCAACGGCAACATGCTGATCGGCACGTCGAAGCGCGGGCTCCTGGTGCGCGTCGGCAAGGAAGGGCACGCGGCGGCTGCCGCCCGCCCGCACGCGCGGCCGATGGAAATGGGCGGACGTTCGATGGAAGGTTATGTCCATGTTGCGCCGGAGGGCACGGCCACCGAGGCGGATCTCCGTGGCTGGCTCGACCTCGCGCTGGCATTCGTCGAAACTTTGCCGCCGAAGATCAAATCCGCCGCGATCGCAACGAAGCGGGCTTAGGCCGCTGGCGCGCCACCCTTCCGCACGTGACGTGTCAGTGTTGTTGTGCTGGAACGCATGGCCCGGGGAGGGAGCGATGGCACTCTATGGACATTGCATGTGCGGCGCGGTGACGTGGGTCTACTCCGGCGAGACCACCCGCAGTTCCGCAGCTATCTTGCCCGCAAACGGCGCAGAGCTGGCCGTCGTCTGCTACTCCGGCCATGGTGTCCAGATCGACCGCGAAAACTTCCTGATCCCCGTCGATGCCTCCCTGAAGCAGGCGGCGGACATTGATGTCCAGACCCTCAAGCTCAACGATGTTGCTGGAACAGTAGGCTTCGCCATTTTCAGGTACGACACCGCACGGACCTCCTTTTTTCGTGCAGCACGCTACGCTTTGACGAGTGCCTTGCGCGCCTTCTTTACCGGCGACTTAACGGCCGTTGCGGTTGTTGTCGCCGTCGCGGGGCGAGCAACTCGTTTTGGTTTTTCTGCCGCGGCTGGTGCGGGCGCTTCCTTGCGCCCGAGCCCGATTGATTTCGCAAGAGCCGAGCGGGTGGCTGCGTAGTTCGGCGCCACCATCGGATAATCTGCGGGCAGGTTCCATTTCTGGCGGTATTGGTCCGGGCTCAAATTGTAATGCGTCCCAATATGACGCTTCAGGGATTTGAATTTCTTCCCGTCTTCCAGGCAGATGATGAAATCAGGTGACACTGATTTCTTGATCGACACCGCCGGCTCCAGTTTGATTGCAGCCGGGGGGACAGGCGTGCCGATCCCTTGCAAAGCAACATAGGTGTCCCCAATCAGCTTCGACAACTCGCCGACCGGCAGCGGATTGTTCGACACGTAGGCGGAAACGATCTCGGCGGTAACCGATACCAGATCAGCTTGGTCGCTTAAATTTGGAGAAACGGTCATCGAGCTTTCCTCTTGTCCAATGGCGTGCGTTGAAACAGACGGGTGATTAACAATCAGCCAGTTCGTTGTCCCGCCAACAAACCTTATTCGCCACAAATATCAAGCCAGCAAGCTTCGCTTTCATCGACTCAGCCTGGGACGCGCTCGATCTCGATAGCGAGCGGCTGACAAGCTGGCACGCCCAGCATGGCTGGGGCGCTGGCCCGCGAGCGACGGATCATCAGCGCGACCGGCATGCTGAATGGTCAGGGAGGAGACGTCCACCTTGACTTCGGCACTTCGGCCGGCGCGTCGACGTGCAAATCCTTGGGCAGATCACGAGAGCCCTTCTAAGCCACACCGCGGCGGGACGCATTAAGACGAGCATGCGCAATATTCTTGCGCGAAATATTCCGAACTGCGGGCAAAGCAATGATGACCAACCGTACGTTTCTTACATCCAATTGAAGCCAACCAAGAATAGATTATTATTCCGCTGGGGCGTATCGTTGGGGGGGTGGATGAGCAGTGTCCAAAGGGTAAGTCCAGTTCTGGAACAAGCAATCGCTGCACTTCTAAACAGGGCCGAGTATGACGGCACCGTTTCGATCAAAGCGGCAGTGAAGGAAATTAGGCGGGCTGCGCCTTATTTGGCCGCATCCGATGAAGAGCTAACCGAGGCGATTTTCGAAGTATCTGCTGCGATGGGCCTGTCTCAATGAGTGGCACTGCGTATCCTGGTGATCTGGCTTTGTTAAAGCAGGTCTTTGATCGTGTCTGCGCCGAGGCAGGTATCTCCGTTGGTAGCATGGAGGCGGAGCGCCTGAGCGTGAGCGCAATGGCACTCTTCTCGGACGGCGAGTTCGACGAGGCCGTTCTTTATGAACGCCTTCGGCTTGTTGCCCGCTCCCTGCCGAGATGAGCCTGAACATGACCGCCGATCTCCAGGAAATTCTAGCGAGCATTTCGCTCGATACGAAATCCTCCTGTTGATACAGGAGGGGCAGTTCGCCCGCGTTGCACTGCTACGCGAGATCGGGCCAATTTTTTTGTGGCTGATATGTGCCCATTACTTTGCGTGGGCGCGAACGGACTTTTTGCCCTCTAAATGGCTGCTGCCTAGGAAGGAGGGATGCTACGCCGCGCCTGTTAAAGCTCAGAGCGTACCCGCTTGTTCGTCCTCAACCTCCGCCTCATGGCGCCTGCGCCCCCACATGAACAATATCGCCCAGGGTGAATGAGCATCCGCTGCCGCAGACCTTCCGGCTGAGCAATCAACCTTATCGCCACCACGACGAAACCGACCACCAGCCAGACGGCCAGGGCGACACTTACCTTCAGATCTTGCATATTGATTGCTGCTGAGACTGCCGACACCCTCGATGGACATTCCGAGAAGTCCCGTCAATTCCCGCCAACGCGGTAGCCGCGCTATATTCCGACTTATGGCACTTCATTGGTTCAACCCTCCAGTATTTGTGAAGACAGACCGACCCGGGGTCACCTACGGCGTCAATCACGTCGAGGGTGCTGCCGAGGAACTCATGAAATGGCCTAAGAGGGGACCTAAATGGAAGCTGGCGCTGCAGTCCTGGATAGCTGGGTTTGAGGGCAGGGTGTCGCCTCAGGAGGTCCGCATGGCCTTCGAGGCCGCTGCCAGAGAGGAGGGGATGCTCCGCTCCTCTGGATAGGCTTGATTTGCTCGCTGATCTCAGTTCCCACAACGTCGCGTGTCCCAAATGGGAGCGCTATCGCCCGGGAAAATGAACATAGCAGGCCGTCCAAACGTTCAGGTAGCGGATCGCTCCTGCGCTGAAAGAACAATCGAGAATTCCCCGATCCGTTTCGGTCGCCATGTCGCGAACGCCGATTGTCGTTGATTTGATCATACTTGCACGAGGCCTTTTGTCGCCCTGGTTGTCGAGAGTCGGTCTGGGCAGATTGCCTGGTGATGGTGATCGAACGTAAAAACTTCACGTTCTACGATCCGATCGGCACCGGATTCTGCTTAGCGTCGTGTCTCGTTTGTTCTGTGGCTGCTTAACCAATAGCCAGGACCCGAGCCCGCGTCGCCGGCGGAAAGAACGACGCAGGCCGATCGAAGCTATCCGATCTGGCAGCAAAACTATGAGGGGACGGGTTTGTAGCGTGCGCCGAACTTTCCCAGCCTCCGCCGCGCGAATTGGCGGGGGGGCCGGTCAGGCGCTGTTGCACAAGGGGGACTCGGGTGGCCGGGCTGGCAGGTGCTCGCGGGCCGCAGGCGAGCCCATGCGCATGAGCCGCAACGTCATTTTGGCCCCAGGAACCTGCCTGGCCGCCCCACCGTTCTCATGCTCTTGGGAAGGAAAATATGATAAATTGCATGCTGCGACGGAATCTCATCACCATGTGGAATGAAGTACCGTTGTTGCCGC
The DNA here is from genome assembly GCF_040317995.1 of Mesorhizobium sp. M1334. Lineage (NCBI taxonomy): Bacteria > Pseudomonadati > Pseudomonadota > Alphaproteobacteria > Hyphomicrobiales > Phyllobacteriaceae > Mesorhizobium > Mesorhizobium sp. M1334. The sequence continues at coordinate 105,802 of NZ_JAMYLM010000018.1, read as the reverse complement.
GTCTGGCGTAGACAACGCAATCGCGACATCCTGTTCGCAACACCAACGTTAGCCCAATGAATATAGCCGAACATCGCATCAAGCGTTCCCTCGTCTTCTTCCTTGTGCCGGATTTCACCATGGTCGCCTTTGTGACGGCGCTGGAGCCTATCCGCATCGCCAACCGGATGCTCGGTTACGAAGCCTATAAATGGCGGCTCGCCAGTATCGACGGGCAGCCTGTACCCGCTTCGAACAACGTGTTGTGCTCGGTGGACACGTCGTTGGAGGACGAGCGGCGTAAGATGGCTGGCCCAGATAGGGCATCGATGGTCATCGTCTGCACCGGCATCAACATCGAGCGCTATTCAAATAAGTCGGCCTTTGCCTGGTTGCGCGAGGAACATAATCGCGGTGTTGCGATCGGCGGGCTCTGCACTGGTGCGCATGTGCTCGCGGCTGCCGGGTTGCTCTCTGGCAAACGCTGCGCCATCCATTGGGAAAACCTGCCTGGCTTCGCCGAGGCGTTTCCGAACGCCAACGTTTTTGCCGACCTTTTTGAGGTCGACCAGAACATCTATACATGCGCCGGCGGGACTGCTGCTCTCGACATGATGTTGAAGCTGATCGGCGATGATTTCGACGACACTCTGGTCAGGAACGTATGTGAGCAGGTGCTGACCGATCGAGTACGCAGCCCGAGCGATCGCCAGCGACTTCCTCTGCGAGCACGGCTTGGCGTTCAGAACTCCAAGGTGCTGACGATCATAGAACTCATGGACGCCAATCCGTCCGAACCGATATCGATTGGTGATATTGCCGACCATGTCGGGCTCTCGCGACGGCAGATCGAGCGTCTGTTCCATCTCGAAATGCGTCGCTCCCCGGCCCGCTATTATTTGGATATCCGCCTTGAGCGCGCGCGGCATTTGCTGATCCAGTCAGCCTTGCCCATAGTCGAAGTGGCCATCGCGTGCGGCTTCGTTTCGGCGTCGCATTTTTCCAAATGCTACCGGGAACTCTACGCCCAGACGCCGCAGCAGGAACGACTGAACAGGAAACATCCCGTCGCTGTCTAAAAAGTCACCGGCATTGCCACATCCGCATCCGGTTCCACCAAAAGGGCTTCGACGGCGTGGCCGCACTCAGTCTTGCGATGGGGCGCATCTCAGCCCGCATGTTTTCGTTGCCGCCTCCATTGCACACCGCACGACGTCCGCAAGTCGCGGCAATAAGACGTGGGCCCTTTGGTCGAGTTGCCATTCACCCGAATGCGATCAGCGGATCCGTGGCATCGAGCCAGTCGCCGGCCAGCACCTCGGCTATGGTGCCGTCGCGTTCGGCATCATCGCTTCGACAGCAGCACGTCGCCGGCCTTCACCGCCCGGCCGCGCGCAACCGAAGGGCGCCCGCCAGGTTTCATTCTCAACTTTCTCCTGAGGCTACTCAACAGATAACGAGTCCAGCGAGCTTGCGTATCCAGAGCAAGGACGCGAGCCGATCGGAGCAACTGATCCAGCAGCAATACTGTGAGGAAAGGTTTGCTGCGAGCGCCGAACTTCCCTGCGCGCCACTGTTCCGCTGCCGCCGCTGATTTCCATAAAGACGCTACATGTGCCAGGCGTTGATGCCTGGATGAAGAGAGCTGTGCAAAGACCGGTTCTTGGGGCGCTTCACGCCATATCCTTCAACGTGTCCAGCGGCCCTTTCAGGGCAGACCTGGGCTGGATCAACTCCGGCGCAATCAGGAAAATCTGCGGGGCCGTGGGAGGTTCATTGATCAGTTCGAACGCCTTCGCAATCATCGCCTCAAAATTCTGCCGCACCATGATTACGGGGAAAGGCAGGAAAGAGGCGAAGGGGTCATAGTCGTAGCAACCGACGACAAGCTCGCTAAACATCTCCGCCGGCCGGCCCGCCATGAAACGCAGCAGACCCTCCATATTGATCGACGAATTGATGAACAATGCGCGGGGCAACTTGCCATGGCGTTGGCAAAATGCCTCGAAGGCACGCAATGTTATGTCGGGCGAATAGCCGGAGGACTGTACTCCGTCATCAGGGTCGGCGCCCAACAGTGCCTTTTTGGTCGCATGGAAGGCGGCGATGCGCTCGCGGCTTGCGTGGTCGTTGCGGCCACCAAACAGAAACAGCTCGTCCGGTCGCAGGGGGTCATCATTGCCGAACTGGCGGATGATTGCCTCCGTCAGCATCCGCGCACCCTCATAGTTGTCGCTGATCACCGAATGCGCCTTTGCTCCCGGGAGGTCGATGTTGACATGCCTCAGTCCCGCCGCCTCGCAGACCTCGTGCACGCCGTCGGGATCGGTGGCGCCGACGATGAAGAGCTGGTCGATTGAGTAGGAAATCAGCGTCTCCGCGGTCCGGCGTTCCTCTTCCGGGTCGCGGCTGGCACTGACCACGACCGGGCATTGACCGCGGCTGCGCACATGTCCCTCAAATGTCTGCGCCATTGAGGAGAAGTAGCGATTGTCGTGGATGGGCAGCATCAGGCCGACGAGGCCAGATCGCGACCGTCGCAAGCCTCGCGCCTGCAGATTGGTGGTGTACTGGTGGCGTTCGGCGAGGCTGAGAATTGTTTCCGCCGTACTTTCCTTAATGCGGCGCTTGCGCCAAGTGCCATTCAGCACTGCGCTCACGGTCGACGGCGAACTGCCCGATAGCACGGACAGATCATAGATCGTCGCCTTCTTCTTGACCTGCTGATCCATCTGGCCCTCCGGAGGGTCTCTTTAGAGCAATATTCGGTTGGAGCAATATCTCCCTTGACGAGCGCACCCTGATGCAAGATAGTCTTTGCACCATCGATTGTGCAAGCGCAAATCGGTGGCGGAGGTATGTTCCTAATGGGAACGTTATGGGAGGAGTTCAGATGAAAAAATTGATGATCGCGGCGCTCGCCGCGACCCTTGTGCTTGGCGGCTCAATCGCTGCCATGGCTCAGCAGGCCGGCAAGGTCGGCGTCGTCGTCAAGATCGGCGGCATTCCCTGGTTCAACGCAATGGAGGCGGGCATCAAGGAGCGCGGCCAGAAGCTCGGCGTCGACGCATTCATGGTTGGCCCGACCAGTGCGGATCCGGCACTGCAAGTTCGCGCCATCGAGGATCTGATCGCACAGGGCGTCAAGGTCATAGGTGTCGTGCCGAATGACGCGAAGGTGCTTGAACCTGTCCTGCAGAAGGCGAAGGACGCCGGCATCATCGTCATCACGCATGAATCGCCCGGCCAGAAGGGCGCCGACTGGGATTTCGAACTCGCGTCCGCGACCGGCTTCGGTGAGGCTCATGCGAAGCTCTTGGCGGACAAGATGGGCGGCAAAGGTGAATATGCAGTCTTCGTTGGTTCCCTGACAGTGCCGCTGCACAATGCCTGGGCCGATGCGGCAATCGCGTATCTGAAGAAGAACCATCCGGACATGAAGCTGGTCGGCGATCGTTATGGCGTCGCCGAGGATGTGGACAAGAGCCGCAGCACTGCACTTGACCTGATTTCCGCCAATCCCGGCTTGAAAGGCTTCCTTGCCTTCGGCAGCCAAGGCCCGATTGGCGCTGGCCGTGCAATCGAAGAGCGCCGGAAGGTGGGCCAGATATTCGTGCTCGGCCCATTCTCGCCGGGGCAGGGCCAGAAGCTCATCAAGAGCGATGCGATCTCCGGCGGCTTCATGTGGAATCCAAAGCAGGCGGGTGAGGTCTTCGTCACGCTGGCCGACCAACTCATGAAGGGCAAAGAAGTCAAGGATGGCGATACGATCGAAGGGCTAGGGACAGTCAAGCCCGACTTCGAAAACCATAACATCATCGTCGATCAACTGGTCCCGATCAACAAGGACACTGTCGACGGCCTCGCGGCGATGGGTCTGTAAAGCCTCCCAAGGCTGTGGCAGCCGGGCTGGCCTCGAGCCTGCCCGGCTGAGGATGTGTTAACGCGATTGGATCCAGGGTTCAACTCCATGGCTGATCAGGCACTCGATGGCGTCGCATCACGGCCGTTGCTGTCGCTCCGCAACGTCAACATGACGTTCGGCGGCGTGAAGGCGCTGAAGAATGTCAGCTTTGAGGTGCTGCCGGGCGAGGTGCATTGCCTGGCCGGCGAGAACGGCTCCGGCAAGAGCACGCTGATCAAGGTCATCACCGGCGTTTACAAGCCCGAGGCGGGCGTCGTGATCGACTATGACGGCCAGAGCTACTCCCACATGTCGCCGGTAGCGGCGCAGGCCGGCGGGATTCAGGTCATCTGGCAGGACCTCGCCCTGTTTCCCGAGATGACTGTCGCCGAGAACATCGCGTTCCAGACTGTCATCGGCCGCTGGCCGCGGCTGGTGAACTATGCCGAAATGCGCCGTGTCGCGACCAACGCCTTGCAACGTCTTGGTATTACCCTCGATGTCGATCTCGCCCTACACCATTTTCCCATCGCACAGCGGCAGATCGTGGCAATCGCGCGCGCCCTCGTCGGCCAGGCGAAGCTCGTCTTCATGGACGAGCCGACGGCGTCGCTCACTCAATCTGAAACCGACTATCTGCTGGACATTGTGCGGAACCTGTCGGCGTCGGGCGTTGCCGTTGTGTTCGTCAGTCATCGCCTGGCGGAGGTTCTCGAAATCTCCAGTCGTGTGACGGTGCTGCGCGACGGCGCCTTGGTTGGCGTCTTTCCGACCAAAGGTCTGACCCAGTCGCGCATTACAGAGCTGATGACCGGCAAGACCTTCGACTATTCCGTCCTGCATCGCGATTTGAGCACGAGCCCGGTTACGCTCGAGGTCAAGGGGTTGTCGCGGCCTGGCGAATTCGAGGATGTGTCATTGACGGTCCGCCGCGGCGAGACGCTCGGCGTCACAGGGTTACTCGGGGCAGGGCGCACCGAGTTGGCGTTGACCTTGTTCGGCATGCGCAAGCCGAGGTCCGGCTCTGTTGTGCTGGATGGCAAACCGGTCCGCTTCGGTTCCAACCGTGACGCGATCGCCGCCGGTGTCGCCTATCTTTCGGAAGACCGGCTGTCGCTAGGTCTCATTCAACCCCAGGCAATTGCCGACAACATGGTCATTGCCTCGCTGGACAAGATTCTCTCTGGCGGTCTCATTTCGAGCGATCGCAAACGATCCCTAGTCAGTAGTTGGATAAGGGATCTCGGCGTTAGGATCGGAAAGCAGGAAGACGCGGTCTCGACCCTGTCGGGGGGAAATCAGCAACGTGTCGCCATTGCAAAATGGCTGGCGACTGAACCGAAACTGCTGATCCTCGACGGACCGACGGTCGGTGTTGATGTTGGCGCGCGTGCCGGCATATTCGATATCGTTTCCAAGCTGGCCGACAGCGGCCTGTCGATTATCCTGATCTCGGACGAGGTACCTGAAGTCTATTTCAACGCGGACCGTGTGCTGCATATGGCTCAGGGGCGCATTGTCGGCGAATATGTTCCCGGCGTCACGTCCCTCCAGGCGATCGAAGCGGCGGTCTATGCGTAGGTTTGTCCGCTCTCACGCAACGGAGCTGGCTTTGCTCGCCGTGATCGCGGTCATCTGCGCCTTCCTGTCGTTTGCGACAGACCGGTTCTTCACCCTCGGCAATGCGTTTGACCTCCTGAACACAAGTTCGGTCAACATCATCTTCGCCGTCGGTCTGCTCGTCGTGCTAATTGCCGGCGGCATTGATATTTCCTTCGCGGTTGCTGCCTCCGTCGCGCAATATCTGACGGCAATCGTCCTTGGCTGGATCGGCGGCGGGAATTGGATTGTCGGCCTCACCATCGCTGGTGCATTGGGCGTCACCTTGGGCTGCATCAATGCTTTCCTGATCCACAGGTTCAGGATCATCTCGATCGTCGCTACGATTTCTACCTTCAACATTTTCTTCGGCTTGCTGATGTTCTTCACAGGCGGCGTTTCAATCTACAATCTGCCGGACTGGCTCACCGCCCGCGTGGTCCTGTTCGAGCGCGAGATGGCTGATGGCACGTGGGCGGAGATCACCCTACCCGTGCTCATTATGGCGATCTGCGTATTCGCTACCTGGGCGTTGATCACGCGCACGACCACTGGTCGCCAGCTCTACGCTTTCGGCGACAATCCGGAAGGCGCGCGCCGCTTCGGCATCAATGTTGGGTCCATGCAATTTATCGCGTTCGGCTGGCTTGGCCTGATGGCGGGCATCGCCGGTCTCGTCCAAGCGCATTACGCGCAGGAAGTGGTGCCCAACGCCCTATATGGGCGCGAACTCGACGTCCTGGCAGCCGTGGTCCTTGGCGGTGCGCGGCTTGGCGGCGGCAAAGGCAGCGTGCTCGGCTGCATCCTTGGCGTTCTGTTGGTCTCGATCACCCAAAACGGACTTAATTTGATGGGCGTGTCGCCTTTCGCGTTCAAGATGATCGTCGGCACCATCATCCTGGCCGCCATTACCCTTTCGAACACCAGCATTGAAGGGCTGCTGCCGTTCCTGAAAAGCCGGCGGATGCCTTCATGACGGTTGTGATTGAACGCGTCCGCAACTTGCTCGGCCCCGAACTGGCAGGTCCGCTTGCCGCGTTCGTGGCAGTCATGATCGTGTTCGGCATTGCCGCACCCAACTTCCTTTCCCGGGCTACCTTTGGATCCGTCGCCTTCCAGCTGCCGGAGCTCGGACTTCTCACACTGGCCATGCTGCTGCCGATCCTGACCGGCGGCCTGAACCTGGCCATCACCTTTACGGCCAACATCGCCGGGCTGACGCTCGCCTGGATCCTTCAAAGCCAGGGCGGCGTCGGTGCGGGCATCGGTGCCTTTGTCCTTGGCGCGATCCTTGCCATTGCGGTCGGAGCACTAAGTGGGCTGATCATGGGGCTGGTCATCGCCTACACCAAGGCTCACCCGATCCTGGTCTCGCTCTCGATGATGATTTTCCTGCGCGGTCTTGGTGAGTTCCTGACCCACGGCGGCGACGTGTCCGGCTTTCCCAGCTTCCTGGCGCCGATCGGCTACGGTTCGATTCTTGGGATCCCGGTTCCGTTGCTCATATTCATCGCGTGTGTGCTGATCTGGCACCTCCTGCTAACGCGCATGAAGCTGGGCTTCAACACCTATATGATCGGCTCCAACATCGAGGCCACGCGCTACTCCGGCATCAATACGCGCAAGGTGCAGGTTCTGGTTTACACATTATCCGGCGCGATGTGTGCGGTCGCCGGCATTATCATGCTGGCGCGCTTCAATTCGGTCCGTATCGGACACGGCGAGTCCTACCTTCTGATCACTGTGCTTGCCTGCTTTCTTGGCGGGGTCAATCCGTTCGGCGGCTTCGGTCGGGTGATCCCTGTCTTCGTCGCGCTGGTGGTGCTCCAGCTTTTGTCCTCGGGACTCAATCTGATGGGCGCCAACCAGCATCTAGCGACGGCGGTCTGGGGCATTTTGATGATCACCGTGATGATCCTGCGCTGGCTTGCCGGGCGCCTCAAGTTACTAAACACAAACAAAGGGTGAGTTAGATGCATGGATTTGGGGTCCACACCTCGATGTGGACGATGAATTGGGATCGGGCCGGCGCAGAGAAGGCGATCGCCGCTTCTGTCAAGTACGGCATGGATTTTATCGAGATCGCGCTTCTGAACGCGCCGGCGGTCGATGCCGTGCACACACGCGCCTTGCTCGAAAAGCACAATCTTCCGGCTGTTTGCTCGCTTGGCCTTCCCGAGCGGGCCTGGGCCTCGGTGCGGCCGGATGCCGCCATCGAGCATCTCGAAGTGGCGATCGACAAGACTGCAGAGATGGGCGCGCTGGCGCTTTCCGGCGTGATTTTCGGCGGTATTGGCGAACGCACCGGCCTGCCCCCCACCGAAAAGGAATACGACAACATCGCGCATGTGCTGACCGTCGCCGCCAAGCACGCCAAGATCCGGGGCATAGAGCTCGGAATCGAGGCGGTGAATCGCTACGAGAACCACCTTATAAATACTGGCGCGCAGGCCGTCTGGATGCTCGAGAAAATCGGCGCCGACAACATCTTTGTTCATCTCGACACCTACCACATGAACATCGAGGAGAAAGGGGCCGCCAATGGTATTCTGGCCGCTCGCGATCACCTGAAGTATATTCACTTGTCAGAGAGCGATCGCGGCACCCCAGGCACCGGCAACTGCCCCTGGGACGAGATCTACGCAACGCTCGCGGCGATCGGCTTCAAGGGCGGACTTGCCATGGAAAGCTTCATCAACATGCCGCCGGAAGTCTCCTACGGCCTCTCCGTCTGGCGGCCAGTCGCGAAGGACGAGGCCGAAGTGATGGGCAATGGCTTGCCATTCCTGCGCAACAAGGCTCGCCAATACGGTCTGATCTGACCCAATGGATGACGGGCTGGAGGCGGCGCGAAGAACGCCGGTTTTATCCGGCGAATGCCAAAGGGGCCGGACGTTCAATCTCTGGACCCGAAAATGGCCGTGACGGCGCACTGCCAGACGGCGCCATGCCACCATCGCCAAGTGCTCGACATCGTGAAGCCCGCGGGATCGGTCCGGTCCGGACGCGCCAGCGATGGCGGACGATCTCATTCCGAAGCTGAAATGCGCCAAATTCGGCGGCAAGCGTGTTGGACTGATGTATACGCCCGACACCAGCCAGAGCGCATACGGCAAGGCATAGGGCGGGCGATGAACCTAAGGTCGAAGGCGCCGGCCGCTTCCAGCGCGCGTGCACTAGGCTTGCATGGTGGGCAGGTGGCCGCGGTGTTCTGCCGCGGGACGCGGCCACCGGCCACCTACCTCTTCAAGCATGCGCTCGTTCAGGACGCAGCGTATGGCACGCTGCTGCGCACTAAGCGCCAGGAGCTACATAAGCGTGCCGCAGATGTGTTGGAGGAAAAGTGGACCGAAATAACTGAAGCGCAACCCGAGCTCCTCGCCCACCACCTTCAGGAAGCTGGGGATTGGGCAGGCGCGCTCGATCACTGGCAAAAGGCGGGAAAGGCCGCCGTGGCCAGAGCTGCCACTCGGGAAGCCGTGTCGCACTTTGCCAGTGCTATCGACTGCAGCAGGAGAATTGGCGATGTCTCCGGCGGCACCGAACGGATGACACGTCTCCACCTTGCGATGGCCAATGCCTTGATGCAGGCTGAAGGGTATCGTTCTGAGCGCCTTGGGAAGACCCTTGAGGATGCACGTCTTGCCGCCGCGAACGCGGCATCGGTCGAATTGCAATGTGACGTTGCGCTTTCACTCGCTCCATTTTTTTATGCCACTGGGCGCAATCACGATTACCTGACCCTGGCCGAAGAGCAGCTCGCAAACGGTGCCGATCTCCTTCCGACGGCCTATCTGAGTGGTCTTTGGGCAACGAAGGGAATTGCTCATTCCAACCGAGGAGAACAACCACTGGCAGCGGAGGCTTTGCGGAATGCCTTAGATCTGATTGATCGTGTTGAGCCAAGTCGTCGCATTTCGTTCGCCGGTGCGGATCAACGTGTGTCTGCCCAGGCATATTTTAGCGAATCGCTGATCATATTGGGTTTCTTTGATGCTGCAGTCGAAGAGAAAGAGCGCCTGATGCGAGATTTTGACCAGCTCGATAAGCCCTTCGACCTCGCGTGGCATCTTCTCGTGCAGTGCCAATTGTGCGCGCTACTCGGCCAATACAAGGAATTACTCGATAACGCTACGAAGATCGTCGAGATTTGCGATCGGCATGGCTACGCGGCGCGTCGAAGCAGCGGCATTAGGTGGCGTGGCCATGCCCGCTCGCATTTAGGTGAACTGGATGCCGGCATCGATGACGTCCGGGAGAGTATGGTTCTTTGGCGTGGGCAGGGCGTCGTATTTCATACCCCTGAGAAAGCATGCGAACTTTGTGATCTTCTCCTGCGGGCCGGTCGCATCGAACACGCATCGCAAATGCTTGATGATGTCGATACCCTCATTTTCGACACGGACGAGGCGAGCTATCTGGCAGAATGTATCCGCCTTCGGGGCCAGATTGCCGCGGATAGGGGTGACCTCACGGGTGCCGCGCACCTATTCGAAACAGCAAGTGCCACTGCCCGTCGTCAGCAAGCGAGGCTTTTCGAGCTTCGCGCCACAAGGCAACTGGCACCAGTTCTGGCACGGCAAGGTCGTGTCCATGAAGCCGCGACGCGTCTGCAAGCGGTGGTCCACACATTTGACACTAAGTATCCAATCGTCGACCTCATCGCGGCACAAAGGGCGCTGGACGCCCTGAACCGTTGAGGTCGCACCATCTGCGTCGGTTCCGACAACGTGGTTCGATCTCGCGTGCCACCGGCTGATAGGCACGTGAAGCCGGCGTCTCCAATGCGCTTTTCCCTAGCTTGTGGTACTATCAGTCGCGCAGTGTGATGCTATCCAATGGGGGGCAGTCATGGAGCGAAAGCTCGCTGCCATTCTTGCCGCGGACGTGGTCGGCTACTCCGCACTGATGGAGCCGGACGAACAGGGCACGTTCGAGCGTCTCAAGGCAGGCCGCAAGGAACTATTCGAACCCGAAATTGCCCGCCACCATGGCCATACCTTCAAGCTGATGGGCGACGGCCTGCTGGCAGAGTTCTCCAGCGTCGTGGACGCGGTCGAATGTGCCGTGACGTTGCAGCACGCCCTGGCGGAACGCAACGCCGCCGTTTCCGAGGATCATCGGATTCGCGTCAGGATCGGGATCAATCTCGGCGAGGTGATTGTCGAGGGCGAGGACCGCTATGGCGAGGGCGTCAATGTCGCTGCCAGGCTCCAACAACTGGCGGAACCTGGCGGCATCTGTGTCTCGGCAAAGGTCGCAAAAGAGGTTGAGAAGAAGTTGGCTTTCGGCTTTGAGCCGATGGGCCAACAGAAGCTGAAGAACATCGCAGAACGGGTGCAGGCGTACCGGGTGCTGGTCGATCCCGCGGTGGCGGGAAAGCCCATGGCTGTCAATCGACACCCACGCTTCAGGCGCAATCTGGCCGTCGCTATTGGGGTCCTTGTTATCGCAGTAGGCCTTGCAGCAGCGTGGTGGCGACCGTGGGAGTCACCGCCTCGGCCCACCGCTCTGACGGCCAATGCGAAAGCCGACCCCCGGCCATCCCTCGTCGTGCTTCCATTTGACAATCTCAGCGACGACAAGGCGCAAGGCTATCTGGCAGACGGTTTCACCGAGGACCTGACCACAGAACTTGCACGCGTGCCCGGCCTGTTCGTCATATCGCGAAACGCGGCTTCCACTTACAAGGACAAGGAGACTAAACCCGCTGAGGTCGCCGCAGCGCTTGGTGTCCGGTACATACTGGAGGGTTCGATACGTCGGGTCGGCGACGACATGCGTATCAACGCGCAATTGATCGACGGCTCGACCACCGGTCATCTCTGGGCAGAACGTTTCGACGGCCAGTGGACGGATGTGTTTGCGCTGCAGGACAAGGTCGTCGTCAGCATCGCAGGCGCGCTCAAGCTCCGTCTCGTCAGCGCCCAAGGCAAGGCAGATGTCGCGGGCGGCACGCGCAATCCTGCAGCCTACGAAGCTTACCTCCAGGGCCTGGAAATCTACAATCGTCGCAATACTCCAGACGAGTTTGCGCAGGCGGTGAGGTTTCTCCAGCAGGCGCTGGAACTCGATCCGAATTTCGGCGCGGCGGCAGCCTCGCTCGCATGGGCCTATTGGGAGATGGACGGGCCGCGGGGCAAGGCTTTGGCCGTTTCGGATATTGGCGCGCTTTACAACGTCTACAAGTACCTGGACCAAGCGGCCAAGCATCCTTCGCCCTCCTACTATCAGCTCGTCGCCAGTTTGCTAGTTCGCGAACACCGGTCCGACGAGGCAGTCGCGGTTATGTTCAAGGCAGTGGCGCTCGATCCGAGCGATCCCCTGAACTATGTCGGGCTGGCAGAAGCCCTGAATTTCAATGGCAGGCCGAACGAGGCGCGCGACTACCTCGTCGCGGCCAACCGTGTCGACCCAGGCGGCAACGACCATCGGCACTACCTGGCTGGGCTGGCTGAATTTGGCCAGGGTCGTTTCGAGGAAGCTGTCGACTACCTTGAAAGGATCGATCTCCAATCGCCCGATCCATGGCCGAAATTCTATGGCCTGCAGGTGTTGGTTTCGGCCTACGCACATCTCGGGCGCAGCGACCAGGTCGCGGCCTATAGTGACAGGCTAAGGAACGTCATGTTGGAACGAAAGGATGGAGGGGCAAATCAGCTGGTCACGCAGAGGTATTTTGTGTTCAAGAACCCGACTGACATCGGGCGTCTGCTGGACGGCCTGGACAAGGCCGGTTTGCCGGAGTTGCCGGAAGAGGTCGATCTGGATGCGAAGGACCGGCTTACCGGTTCGGAGATCAGGTCGCTCATCCTCGGTCGTGACCTCCGCGGGGGAGGCGCATGGATAGACAAAGGAACCAGCTGGGTGCAGCAGAACTTCCTGTGCGACGCCATTCCGAAAGTTCAGACAACCTGCGGCGCGATCTTCCGGAATCCTGCCGGGACGCCGGAGCGACGCAACGAGTATACGGCAGTCTTCCGTTTCGATCGTTTTGAGTTTTCGACCGTCAAATAAGACCACCCCGGACCTGCCGGCGATATTCCATTCCGAACCAAAACTGCATGCGGACCTTTCTGCCCGCTGATCCCGCCACGACGAGCGCAACGCAACGGTCTCGACCGACGCTGATGATGCAGTAAATGACCGCCTCAACGCGTCGCCTTCGGTGCCTCCGCCCGGAAGCGGGGATCGCGGGTGACAATGCTGGAGGTCATGTTCGCGCCTCATGTCAGACGCTAGAGTCACCTTCTTCTTTGCCTGTAAGCAGACATTCGATCGACTGGGGACATAGTCGACTCTTCCATGCGTCCATTTGGACAACCGCTATCGCGCGTGGTCGCCTTAGATCGAATGGTGGCGAAACAGCCAAGTGTAACTTGCACCCAGCTAGGCCTTGCCAGCGAAGCCGGAAAGCGCGGGGCAAGCACTTGGCGGTTGTGCGAGATCAGCACCAACACCGCGATGGCCGCCAGGTAGGGCAGGGCCAATAGCTGCTCCGAGGGGGCCCGAGCCCGCGCCTGTCCCTGCAGGATCGTCATGCCGCCGAACCGCCAGCCGCCGAGCAGGACGCGCAGCGGGTGCCATGTCGCGAACACTGCCAGCGCCAGCGCGATCCAACCTTTGCCGGCGGCCAGTCTGATTTCTCGTTAAGCAGTCACCAAAGCAGTCAGCCCGCCTGCGGCCGGACGGCCGCCGCGAGAGCGCTTATGCGGCTGCGAGACCGGCAGCAGGATATCTAGGAGCCGCCGATGATCACGCTTTACGATTACGAGCCGTCCGGCAATTGCTACAAGTTGCTCACAGCGGCTATTCCCTGCTCGAAGCGGTCTCTTTCGACGTTTGCGGGAGATCATCCGCCCTTGCAACGGTCGGTCATGGACCCTCGCATTGCCTGACCGATACTTCCGTTTGATGGTCGCGCAGGCCGCGGCGGCGCAATCTCGTGTGCAGACGCCGTGTGGCCGTCCATGGAGGCACATGCCAATCCACGGGGGCCAGCGGCGGAGGCGGCCGATATGGCCGTGGCAAAGGCGATCAACAGGAGACAACCATGAGCACAAACATGAACGTGGACGACATTTCCACTCGACCGGGGACCGACGAGCTGGTTCCGTCGCGCTACGCACTTAAGATCGGCGAGATTGACGTGCTCGTGGTCAGCGATGGAATCCTACCAATTCCAGCCCCGACTATCGCATACAACGTCGACCCGGCCGTCCGGACAGCCTGGCTGGAGGACGAGTTCCTCTCGCCAGAGACGCTCGAGTGGCCGCTGAACGTGGCTGTGGTGCGCAGCGGCGACCAAACCATACTCGTTGACGCTGGGCTGGGGGCGGACCCGGAGTTGCACTTGCCGCGGGCTGGGCAGTGGATCCATCGACTGAAGGCCGCCGGCATCGATCTGGCATCAGTGACTGACGTGGTGCTGACCCACATGCACATGGACCACATTGGCGGGCTGCTCATCGACGGCGTGAAGGAGCGGCTGAATCCGCACCTGCGGATTCACGTTGCAGCCGCTGAGATCAAGTTCTGGGAATCGCCCGATTTCTCCCGCGTGTCCATGCCGCAGGGGTTTCCAGACGCGCTTCGGCGGGCAGCCAAGCGGTTCGTGAATGAGTACCGCAGCCAGCTGCGCCCGTTCGAAGACGAACACGAGGTGGCGCCGGGGGTGGTCGTCCGTCGCACAGGAGGCCACACCCCCGGGCACAGCGTGGTCCGTCTGGCGTCAGGCGGCGACCGGCTGACGTTCGCCGGGGACCTCGTGTTCCAGGTCGGATTCGACCATCCCGACTGGCACAACGGCTTCGAACACGACCCCGAGGAGGCGGCTCGCGTCCGCGTCAGTCTTATGCGGGAACTCGCGGCGAACCGCGAGCCGCTGGTGGCCACTCACCTGCCGTTCCCGTCGGTCTGCCATGTGGCGGTCGACGGCGACGCCTTTCGTTGCGTACCGGCGGTTTGGGACTACTGACCGCTTGCTGGGTGACGCCCAACCTAGCCCATCTCCGTCGAGAGCCATCGCGCCATGATCATCTGTTCATGCAATGTGTTGAGCGATCAGGATGTCCGCTCCGCCGTCGAGGCGGAGCGGACGCGCTGGATTAGTCAGGTCTATGGCTGTCTCGGCAGTCCCAAGTGCGGCCGTTGCGTGCGCGCCATCCGCCGCCTCGTGGACGAGGCGCTCGAGGAGCGTGTGCGGCATCTTGCAACGGCTGCGCGCGGTCCTCCCAATCGTGACTCGGCTGCCGCAGGCCGGCTTTCTGAAATGACGACCGCTTGTTGGGACAAGATCGAACCACGACGAACACACGAGTTTGAACAACTGCTCGAGCGCCAAGGAGTCGCGGGCTGACGAAGGAGGCACGGACGCTGTCGTGCTGCAAAATGCGCGAGGGTTCGATCGATAGAGCGTTACCGCTTCTCCACACTCGCGGATACCTGCGATATTTTCCATGGACATGATGATTGTCTCGCTGCTGCAAAGAGCAGTGGCGAACGGGAAGGTCTGACCATAAACCGACTACGTTTTCCACGACGCGAACCGCAACTTTGCGCTGCGCATCTCGGTCGAAGAGTTCGATTTTGCTATTTGGCCGAAAGCCGCCCTCTCCGCCGACCTCACGCTGCTGATGAATGTGGCCTTCTGACCGCTTGACGCCGTCATGCTGTTCAGCCGTCGTCGGGTTGGGCAGGAAGCGGCTTGCGAACGCCGCGACATCGTCCATCTCGCGTGTGCCTTCATGACATTGCTTGCAGGTCGTAACTTCCCCGCCCTTCGGTCGCCACTTTCCATCGAACAGCCCCCTTGGCGGTACGTGGTCGATGTCGACGCCGCGGGCCGATCCGGTACAATAGATGCAGAACGGCTGCTTGCTCCGTAACTTCTGGCTCAGACTCACCAAGTTGGGGTCCAACTCTCCGACAGAACATGTTACGGCCTCGCTGGCGGAAAGCGGAGGGGGCATGGGGGAGCCTCGCGCGAGCCAATTATCCGATCCCCCGCTCAGAAATTTCTACCAAACATTCCGACCCCCTTCACACGAAATCGTATGTTGATTTTTTACCACTGTGGATCATCAATGATCGCTTGGGTTTAGCTTGAGGGGGCTCCCAGGATGGGCGATCAATCGAACTCTCCACCCGCCGCAGCTGCCACGAAGGACCTTGTTCAGAAAGTGATCCTGCAAGCCTCTCGCGGTGAAGTCTTATCCGTAAAGGAGACCATCGCAGAGATACGCCGAGACTCTCCGTATCTGCTGGTTACTGACGATGAGCTGGTCTATCTTATAGTCAGTGCGGCCCCGGCCTTGGAATGGCAGTCGCTTTCGACCTCCACGAATAGTCCTCATGGAAACCATTGGTTCTACCCCTATAGGACCGAGAGGGCACGGAGCGCAGAAATTTCTACCAAACATTCCCGGCCTCGTGGTTGGAACCATTTCCGTTCGGGCGAGTTGCGGCTGACGGGGAAGGGACGCCCTGCACATGACCAAGAAGAACAAAGCAGGCCATCCGTCTGTCTCCAAAGCATTTCTGAAACTGATCCATTCCGAAGACAATCGTCGTGACATGCACAAGCTGTTAAGGCTAGCAGTCGAACCAGAACTGCCGCCGACCTTAGCGTCATTACTTGCGGCCATTGATCTGGCCAAACAGGGGAAGACCGAAGAAGGTGCCTAGCGGCTGGCTGAGCGTCAAACCGAGGAAAGCATTCCTGGCTGCTGCAAAAGAGGAGGGGACGTTACTCCCCAAGGGCATAAACAGGTGGCCCGCCGCCCGTGAGAACGGCGACGGACCGCCTACAGCGGCTGCACATCCACGGAGAACACACGCCGCTGCGAGATCTAAACCCGGGAGGGCCTGCGTTGTTCCCTACGACCTGGGTTGGTCGGCGGGCTCGTTCCGCTCTAAGTTCCCCTTCCACTCGTGTTCATCGAACCGGTTCGCCATCCGGTCCAGCAGCTTACGGGATGCCGCAATTGCGCGGCGGGTTTCGTCAAGGGAGAGCCGAAGGTCATCGATGTCTGCGCGCGCGCGACGCTCATTCAACCGAGAACTGTCTATTTGTAAGCGAGAGCTGTCTGTTAAGTGATACCAATCGGAAACCATCTTTGCAGAGCTAGCGCGCCCGCATCTCAAACTTGATCATAGCCTCTAAGAACGTCTCGTTGGACTCGTCGCGAACGGTCATCACAAATTCTCGAGAGGGACCATTCGCACCGCTCTTATTGACCGGATCGTTCTGGGCATAGGCATATCGGTTGGTGCCGACACCCGGTTTGGTCGGATCCCAATCATCGGGCGAGATGAACCTGCCGAGCACCGGATCCATGTACCTGGCATTGAGGTAGAGGAGCCCTGTCTCGGGATCGAAACGTTCGCCGATATAGGACTTCTGCGTCTGGAAGCCGGTGTTGAGGCGTTCGCCATAGCTGGCGTAGTTGGTCTGCTCGGCGAAGCGGGCCTTCCAATTGTAGATCGAGGCGTCGCTGACCCCGTGCTTGCGGCACAGATCGGCAACCGATGCCCCGGCCTCATGTTCCTTCAAAATTCCGATGATCTGCTCTTCAGAGAAGCGGCTACGTTTCATGTCCTGGTCCTCTCGATGGGCCAGAACGAACTTCAAACCGGATTAGATCAGAGGGGCAAGGTCACCCCAACTTCGGCGCACATCACGCAGGCGTAGGCCTTCCCGGGGGCATGAGCACCAGAGAATTGGTCCGAATTTGAGGAACGGCGCTGGAAACCAAACTTCTCCGGCACGCTTCGCTCAGCCAATAGGTCTCTTGCACGAGCGTACACTGGCCTGAACGTTTGGTCTTTGCACATTCTTACGAAGTGTTTCTCAATTCATCCACATAGCTGGCAAAACTTGCCCGGACGGCGATCATGGCGTCCTTAAGCTCACGAGCGAGACACATCTTAGCAGCCTGTCAAGGAAGCAGGATTGTTCCGAATACTTAGCTCTCCAAAACTGCTCAGAACTAGCTTGCTAGATCTCTATTTTGGCCCTACGGTATACCTCGGATTGACGCGGGGGTGGAATAATGGGCCATTTGCGCCCGAATGTGCAGCTACTTTCTGCCGTTCTCGTTGTTTTCTACAGTATTTCACTCGCAAGCTGCGTCTCAGGCGTAGCTGAGTTTCAGCTTTATGTTCAGGCTTTCGGGAAGCAATACGAGCAGGGACAGACTGTTCTTGATCGAGTGGCGCGAGCTGAGCGCATTGTGGTTCGGCGACGGATGGCAGGGACCTCGGCATCGGACTTCAATCCGGACCAAGCGGCGTACTACATCGACATCGGCGATCCGCCCATAACTGCCTCTATACGCGCCTCGCTGAAGTCGCTCAAGGACTACAATGACGCGCTGGGCGCGCTGGCGAGCGGCGAAAGAGCCGAGGCGCTTGTCGCGAGGGCCGGGACGCTAACGGTGGCGCTTGCCGGCACGGTTACAGCGCTTGGCGCGGCGACCGGAGCAGCCGCCCTAGTGCCAGGGGCGAGTCAACTAGTGAGCCAGGCAGCCGGCGCCGCCAACCAGGCGGTGCCGATTTTCCAGCGGATTGGGGCCCATGCAAGCCGCGAGTCGTTCCGCAGGCAGCTTATCGAGGCATATCCCGCTATGCGCGAATTGATGCTCGCGATGCGCGAGGGCACGCCTGCAATGTACGAAATCATGAAGCGGTCATATGTGCAGCGTGGCTCACTCGAGACGCCGACCGGAATCCCCTCGTCGAACGTGGCCGAGCTCGAGAAAGACCGCGAGCTCCTCGCTGGCTGGGTGGTACTTATCGACAGGAGCCTCGCGGCAATGGAAACCGCGGTCGCCACTGCCATGTCCGGCGCGTCGCCGGGCGATCTCGCGGCGCTGACAGCGGCCTCCGTCGAGCTGCAGGTGCTGGCGGTGCAGGTGCAGGATATCCGCAAGAGGCCTTAAGGAGGGATTGGGCGATGTCGTCACTTCCGCAGATCAAGGCTGAGCTCGAGAGCATGCGGGCTAGCCTTTTTCAGCCGTTCCAAGAAGCCAAGGCGCGGGGCGACACCGCCGAGATGGCGCAACTGACCACGCTCGCAGGCCAGATAGACGATGCCCTCGACGACCTTGCTATCGAGGCGCTGACCGCGGTAGCTGTGCGCCTCAATGGCTTGCGCGCCAAGGTCGACGCGCTGACCAGAAGGGCGCGCGGTTGGCCGTTTGGAACCGCCGAGGCGCCGGAGGATCACGAGCGGCCGTTTGTCGACGCGCTGCCGGAGAATGACTTTGAGGATGAAGGCCCCGACCAGCCGCCGCCATCCGCGTCGCCCGAGGCTATTAAGCCCGATACGGTGCCGGTCGTCAGTGAGGGTTGGTCCGAAGTCTATTCCGAGCTGTGGAAGGCGATCACTGTGTCGCCGGATTGGGTGAGGAAAGCCGATGCGATCGCGAAGAAGATAGTCGCCAATCAGTCGCGCTACGCAGCGGCCGTCGCCGGGACACAGGTGCCGTGGTGGTTCATCGCGATTGTCCACGCGATGGAGTGCAGCCTAAGATTCGACCAGCATCTGCACAATGGCGATCCGCTAGAGGCGCGCACCGTGCGCGTGCCGAAGGGCAGGCCGCCGGCCGGCTCTCCACCATTTACTTGGGAGGAGAGCGCGCGCGATGCGATTGCCTACGAGAAGCTCGACAAGATCGACGACTGGTCAATAGCGAGCGCCCTGTACCACTGGCACCGCTACAATGGCATCAACAACGAGTACAAGCGACGCGGCATCCCGACACCATACCTGTGGAGCGGCAGCCAGCACTATCG
Source organism: Mesorhizobium sp. M1334 (assembly GCF_040317995.1). Classification (NCBI taxonomy): domain Bacteria; kingdom Pseudomonadati; phylum Pseudomonadota; class Alphaproteobacteria; order Hyphomicrobiales; family Phyllobacteriaceae; genus Mesorhizobium; species Mesorhizobium sp. M1334. Next base: position 86,523 of record NZ_JAMYLM010000018.1, on the reverse strand, counting down.
CAAGGGCAAATACGTCGCTGATCACGTCTTCGATCCCGAGGCGGTGTCCCAGCAGGTCGGCGCAGCGGTGGTGCTCAATGCACTCGTCGATCTTGGGGCGGTCATCATCGGTGACAAGCAACAAGTGGAGGACAACCCGGCGGTCGCCACCGGCGACGCCGCCACAATCAAGATCGATATCAGCGGGCCAGACTTCGACTCCGCCGTCGCCGAACTCACCTATCCGGGTCGGTTCAAGAAGGGTGGGGGCAAAACCAAGGCGGAGAAGGCGGCAGTGCGCCGCATCCAAGAGTGGCTCAACATCCACGACTGCGTTACCTCGATTGATGAGGACTACGGCGATTCGACCGAGACGCAGCTCAGGGCTTTCCAAATGAGAAGCGGGCGCCAGCCTACCGGCGAGCTCGACGCGGAAACCTGGGCGCTGCTGACCGCTCCGATGCGTCGTGCGCTGGCGCCGGCTGATCATGGACCGGCACCGACGCTGGAGAGCGCCGTGATCGAAGTCGCCCAACAGCACATCAGGGAGCGACCCGTCGAGATCGGGGGAAACAACATGGGTCCGTGGGTCAGGCTTTTTATGCGCGGGCAGCAGGGCAAAGCACAGAAGTGGTGCGCCGGCTTCATATGCCTAATAGTCGCCCAAGCCGCGCGCGACCTCGGCGTGACGACGCCCTTCACGCGCCAGGTCGGAGTTGATGCACTGGTAGCCGATGCCAAAGCCTCAGGCCGTCTCATCAAGGAGAAGGATGTCGCAGACCCGATCGCGCGTAAGTCAAAAGTACTGCCTGGCAGCTTTTTTGTGGTGCGTCGTAAGTCAACCGACTGGACCCACGTGGGCATTGTACTGGCACTAAGATCCACAACCTTCGATACCCTCGAAGGGAATACCGGCGGCGACGGGGGAACTGACGGAACCAACGCTCGCCAAGGCAACAGGAGCTACGCGGGTAAGGACTTCCTTCGGCTGGTCCAGTGACGGCTTGCCTTTGGCAATCCGTCATTAGGTCGGACGGACTCCTCCTGCTGCGAGTTCCGCGCGCGCCCGACTTCCCGCGATCCTTTGGGGAACGAAATGCCCCGCCGAAATGATCGATGAAGGCTTGCGCATCGCCTCGTTTGGCGAAACGATAGAGGTGGTAATCCTCGCACTGGCTAACCGTCCAACTGACCGTCAATGAGCGACCACGCGGCGTGACAGAGCGGCCTCGGGCTAAATTGAAACTCGGCTCGAAATGGAAAATGGAAGTCGCGAGCGAGATCGACATGCATAGTGGCCCGGCGCGGAACCAATGCGAGTTGGTGAGCGCCGGCAGCCGAGAACATTTTAGTGCTATCCAAGCCATGCCCGTGGACACAAAGCTGCGCAAGCGGGGTCGCGCGGCGAGGCCTTCCCTGAAAACATACCCTCCGCGACCTGATGCACGACGGCTGGATGCGCTCTTTCGAGGTTCAACCCTGTTTCGGAGGTGGGGTCGAAGGCCTTGGTTCGTTAATAAGGCCCTGGAGGAATGTGACAAGCTTGTCCAGCAGCGCGAAGAACACGTCGATGCTGAATCCTATCAAAAACGCGATGGCGAACGAATTCACAGTTAGGCCGACAAACTTCTCCATGGTATCGGGCGTCGGTGCCCAGAACCACGCAAAGATGATGCCAACAAATCCTCCCAATGCGACCCTGTGTACGATCTTGTCTATTGGAGGATCCGTGAGTACGGGATTCAGCACGGCGCGCATATAGAAGATCATTGCCCCCAGGGCGCCGTATAAAGCTGGTAGGATCCATAGGCCATAAACATTCAGCGTCTTCTTTATTTCGCTGCCCAGTGCCGCGAAGTATGGCATGGTGTAAGGCGAGATCATAAGCGACTCTGCACAAGCGAAATTCGTAATCAACCTTTTGTTTTCGCTTAAAATTTTGCCGGGCGGTTCCTTCATGAAAACAGCAAAGGGAGTGTCTGCAGCTTGCGGGGGTTCGCCTCCACCACATGGCTCGTTCTTCCGCATATCGTTCGGATCTGCCGGAACCATACCCGGAGGAGCGGCCGCGCCTGATGAGGAGGCGTTCGTCGCGAAAGCTTTCGCAGCAGTTCCATCCGCAGTGGGAGCGGTGGATGGAGAGGTATTCGCCGCCGGAGGCTTTGTGGGAGGATTGTTTGCAGTCGAATTTTTCGCGGCGGGATTAGTGGCACCAGGCAACCCCGTACCGCTCGGCGTGCCAGCGCCAGCGGGCACTGACGCTGCATGTGACATTGCCTTCAGTAAGCTGTCGTCCAGCAGCGGCATAAGTTCTGCCAGGTTCGAATACTCCCTGACGTCAGTTTTCACCTGACTATCCAACTCGCGCAGTTCGTCGAGCATCTTGTAGTAGGTTTCGCCCGCATCGCTCTCCTGACCTTCGAATTTGGCCAACCGCCATTCTCGCGCAACGGCCGCCATCTTCTCCGAGGGTTTATTCTTGTCGACACTCTCAAGACGAGCGATTAGTTCTGTGCCCTGATTATAGAGCACTGTAAAGTATGCCGTGATCCCCATGAGAAGAATGGACGCGCAAATCAGGCCGTACCTTCTGCCAAGGCTCTGTTTGTTATTGGGGTTAAATGGATCATTATCCCTAATATCTAGAAGTGTCGTAGGAACGATCTCCGCAACCGCCTGATTGAACGCCTTTTGCAGGGCGACGGCTTCTGAACTGCTCCAACTCTTCGTTGATAGGGACTCAAAAGCCCTTATGGCTTCAAAAATATCGCCGCTTCGTAGCCTACCGGCTCGCTGGCCGTAGGCTGCCGTCAACTTGGCATCCACCAGCAACTCTTCGAGATCCTTCTGGGTGTCCCGGTTTTGGTGAGAACCTTCAGACATGTAAGCCACTCCGAAGCCTTCTGGCCGGTTGCCTAGCCAAGCGTCCCCCAAACTGGTTCGTTGTATGTGTAGCATACACATGGCGAGCCGGGCGGGCCGGGCGGTTGCGCCCAACACCAGAAATAAGGTGTGAAGCAAATCTGCCCAAGATAATGAGCAGGCACTTGCGCCAAACCTACTCGGACAGTCAAAAGTACAAGCAAAACAGAGAGAAATAGCCGTTGGCCGTATCTCATCGTCAATGTCCATTGCGCGCGTGTAATAGGCGCCCCAATCCATCACTATTGCACGGTCTCATCATTAAGCAAAGCGAATAGCTGAGCAGATGGTTTGAGAGCCGTAAACAGCTTCGATCTACGATTCCTTCCCCGCTCGTGCTCCCCTCTTGATGAGGACACGAAAAGAGCCCGAAGCAAAACTCTTAGCGCAGCTGTAAGAAGTTCTTTGCCCTCCTGTGCGCCATTGGCCCGAAGAACAAGAACGCCTGCTGCCTTAGAGAATGGGTGCCGCGGGTGCTTGCCGCAATCGGCCGGGTCGTCCATTCGTAGATGCCATCCGGCGGGATCAAGCAGCGCGCCGAGGCGAACGCATCCCTGAAAGCGCCCGACGTATCGACGGTTCGCGATGCGGGCATTGAACATCCCCACCTTTAGCATTGCCTAGCCCTCCATAGTACCAACCCCCATCAGCCCTCGCGGAGCGCGACGTTGTAGGCCGGCGTCGTTGCGCTGTTTCTCTCAATCGATGGTCACCCGATAGTGCGGGTGAATTTCCGACCAGGATAGGTATCGATGGAAGGGTCCGCACAAGGCGGCAGACGGGTATCAGCGCAGTTAGGTCTAGAACACCAGGAAATCGCCGCTGGGGAGCATAGGCTTGTTGGTGACTGTGGCGAACTGGATCGCAGCATGCGCTCCATTGCCGTCGGCGTGGCACGAGAGAGCGCCATTTGCCCGTTTGTAGGCGTTTGTAGGGGATGTAGTCGTTTCCATTGAGCGCGGCAGCACCCACCCGGAAGAAATGCCGGACTGAGCGCATGCACACTGGTAATTGCATCCTCCATCCAGAACCTTGTTGCCGCCGTGACGAAGTGGGTCACCAGATCCCGTTTGGTCGAGATGTTCGGCGCGGTGGTAAAGTAGAAACGGTCGTTGCCAGTACCTCCGGTTATTACGCTGTTGCTAGCACTTGCCGTAGACGCTGTCGATTCCGGCTCTGCGCTTAGACGGTCGGCCTTCAGCGCCGATCAGTGTGACGTTGCGATGTCGCCGATCAGCATATCGTTGCCGCCATTTCCGGGAACGTGTCGTTCCGCGATACCCGATCAAGTAGTCATTCAGGTTACTCCGGCGACGGCCGCTGGCGTGACTGACAGGCTTTGGGAACCGGCGATATCGTTGCGCCTATCGAAGCGAAGGAAGCCGAAAAAAAGCCGATGGTTAGCGGAACGCACAAAAAGCAGGGTTAGATTTCAAACTGGCGACTGCCAACGCAAGAGGTTGATTGCTCTTCTAAGAGCTATGTCCGATACTGCCGAATCAAATGTTTGAGACGTCGTTCGGAGGCTATGCCTTTGCCTGAATTGACATCTGGGTCGCCTCTTCGAGATCTTAAGAATCTCAACGAAGATACCATCAAAGAAGGCGACCTCCATCGCCTACCACACATGACCAGTTGGTTCGAGCCGGTGCTCCTCCTGAAACTTTTGTTGCGCGTTATTGTATCCGATATTTTTGGTCAGTACGCCGATAGGCGTCTGATGGAGGCAGCCCTCGATCCGGCGAGTAAAGAAGATCATGTCACCCGTGCCCAGATAGAGCCCATCGTGCAGGACGAAGACGGCGCGGTGTGGATAGATTACGTCTCCGACCTCGGGGACGGCTTTGACGCCACCTACGCGATTGCCTTCTTGTTAGCGCAGCCCATGCTGTCTGTTGACGGGCATCAGCTGCCGAGAGCTGGACTGCTGGTCATGGGAGGCGACCAAGTTTACCCGACCGCGCTGCGTGACGACTACAAGATCAAGATGCGCTTACCTTACGACCTTGCATGGCCTGTCCCGCGAGGGGCGGAGAAAACGCCTCTTTTTCTCCTTCCTGGCAACCATGATTGGTACGACGGGCTAGTGACCTTCCTTTCGATTTTTTGTCGCGAGAAGCCCACAAAGATTGGGGGTTGGAGCACCAGACAACGGCGCAGCTATTTTGCCGTGCAGGTTACCGAGAATTGGTGGATCTGGGGGATCGACATCGCGCTTGTTCGTGACATGGATCAGCCACAGGCGGACTACTTTGTCGCGATCGCGAAAGCGATGCCAGAGAATGCTAACATTATCCTCTGTAGCGCTGAGCCTGGGTGGTACAAAGCTGAAGCGAAGGGAGATTCATACCGGACGCTGAGCTACGCGGCGCAAATCGCAAGGAACGCAAGAAAGCATCTACGGATTCCGCTCGTGCTTTCTGGCGATTCGCACCACTATGCTCGCTATGAGGGTGACGGGACCCATTATATCACGTCGGGCGGAGGCGGAGCTTTTCTCCATGGAACGCTCGAACTTCAGCCCGAAATCAAGGCGGAGTGGTTGCAGTCGGCGAAAGAGGCCTTAACGCTCAGGGCCTGCTATCCGTCCAAGCAAATGAGCGACAAACTCCTGAAGGGCGATATGGACTTTGGACGCCTGAATGGCGGGCTAACGTGGGCATTGAGCGCGCTTTATCTCGTGTTCTCATTTCTTCTTACGTACACTTGGCGGGCGGACGTGGCAGTGGGCATTTTCCTTGTCCTTCTCGCGGGCTTTTGGGGATACTCACTTTATCAAGAGGGCAGTTGGAAGAAGACCGCAATCCCCTCGATAGCTCACGCATCTGCGCATTGGATCGTCGTCGCGGCGTTCTCCTGGTCCGCGCTATGGGCAAATCACGCCGTGATGGGAGATTTCGAGTGGCACTGGATAGCCTGGCTTCTCGTGCTCGCGGTGCCTATATTTCTGTTAGGTCCGTGGCTTGCCGGCAAAATCTATGGCATCAGCTTGATGCTGGGTTGCCGCTATTTCGACATCAGCCATAACGATGCGTTTAGCGCGATGAAGCTGGACAGTCATCGTCACTTTCTTCGGATTCGACTGAAGGGTGACGCGGCGACGGTCTTCCCAGTCAAACTAGAGAAGGTGCCGGCGAGGGAACAATGGCGCGCGAACCCAGAGCGAAAAACTGACCCTTCCGTGTCTGTGTTCGCGTCCGACCCCCAGTTGTCCCCACAAATGCTGGAAGAGCCTATCTCCATTCTGGCACGAGCGGCGGCATCGACGAGCGATGTGAAGACCCCTGGCGAGATGCCGTCAAAGTCTTAGACGAAGCGGCTTGGTCTTCTCGAATCCCGTGGGCGCTGTGCACGCCCGGATTTCGCGCGAGGTCTCTACCTCGAGCAAGCTAAGACGCGCAGTGCGCGACCTGCAGCGGGTTTGTAAGTGGGATTTTGCGGAGCAGATTCCCCGCGCGACTATAGGGGAAAACCGTGAGACCGTATGTCCGCCTCTGCCGATGAGGTGGCTCGCCTACACTGCGCGTCCGAGGGTTTTGCTCGGGCGGGCCGAGCCGATCCTCACCACAGGAGGACGAGCCGTGGCGGATTATAGAGAAGCATTTGTCGGAATCGATGTTGCGAAGCTGAAGAACACTATTGCGATTGCGGAGGCAGGCCGGGAAGGAGAGGTTACGTGCATTTCTGCTATGGAGGCTGGGCCGACCGGGTACGGCCTTTATCGCCTGATCCGGTCGCTCGGGCACGAGTGCACCGTGGTTGCCCCATCAGGCCTGGCGATCGGGTAAAGACGAACCGCCGAGACGCCATTTCCCTTGCCCGGCTATTGCGCGCCGGCGAGCTAACCGCGGTGTGGGTTCCCGATGAAGGGCACGAATCCATACGGGATCTCGTCCGAGCCCGAGCTGCGGCAGTTGAGACGCTTTGCGTCCACCGCCAGCAGGTGAGCGCATTCATGCTCAAGCACGGCCGTAGCTATCCGCGAAAGAAGAGCTGGACGATGCGCTATCTACGCTGGCTTCAGGAACAGCGGTTCGATCATCCCGCGCATCCGATCGCACTCCAGGAGATGGTCGAGGCGGTGCGCGTCTCGAAAGAGCGGGTACCGGCGCATCAGAGCTTGATCACCGACGTCCTTCAGTTCCGCCTCCACCCATGCGCGATCATCAGAATGAGCAGCCGTTCTTCGGATCGGGCGACCTCCTGCGTTCCAAACCTTGACAGCGGACATCAGAGCGCTGTTCTCAGGCCACGGCCTTGAGCTCGAGCTTGTCGATGTAGGCCCAGGGCAGGAGATCGTCGATCTGGCTGTTAGGATGGCCGTTGACGATCCTGGTGAGGACATCGGCGACATAGCCGAGCGGCTCAACGCTGTTGAGCTTGCAGGTTTCGATCAGCGAGGCGATGACGGCCCAGTGTTCGGCGCCGCCGTCAGAGCCTGGGAAGAGCGCATTCTTGCGGTTTGGCGCGATCGGACGGATGGAGCGCTCGACGGTGTCTGTCGATCTCGATGCGGCCGTCTTCGAGGAAGCGCGAGAGGCCTTGTCAGCGTGAGAGCGTAGAGCGGATCGCCTCTGCGAGCTTGGTCTTCTGGCTGATCAGGCCGAGCTTCTCACGCAGCCATGGGTCGAGTGCCGCGATGATTGGAGTACTCTTTTCCTGACGCGCAGCGCGGCGCTCGTCGGCCGATCGGCCACGGATGCTGTCCTCCAACTTGTAAAGTTCAGCGATCCGTCTGAGCATCTCGCTGGCAATCGGCGCGGGACCGGCTGCCGCCAGTTCATAGAAGCGCACGCAAAGCGGCGAAGAAGGACGTCTTCAGGCGCCTCGCGCTGCGGTGAATGGCGCGGGGCGCGAGCATCACCGCGACGCATTAATAGGGCCAAACCTTAAGCATCGACCTTCTTCAGCTCCGAGAGCCGCACAAGGCCGTTCTGGCTGCGGAATGTCAACGTAGCATCCGTACTTTGCGCCTGGGCGATCCCCGAAATAACGTGATCGCCGGTGTCGTAGATCGTACGCTGCCTGGCATCCTCAGCTCCTCCAGAAGCCGATTGCAATGGGGCGTCCTTGCTCGGCAGCAACACGGCTGAAAGACTTGCAGCAGCGATCCTGGAGTGCGAACATGCAGACTAGCTGTCCCCATTATTACGACAGAATGCACCTCGCCTTCTCCGCTGCGGCTCTTGGAGAGTGACGCGACCGGCCGCCTGCCTACAATAGAGAAATGTTCGTTGCATAGGTGTTCCCTGACTTATTTGTGGCAATCTGAAACTGCACAAATCGACCGTCGCACATATCCGTCCAAATATCGCAAGGAACGCTTTCTCGACGCACGTAAATCTCGCGCCCATGAACATCCCTAAGAAATGCGAAGTCTTGCTTTAGACCACTCTTCTCTAGCTGCCCAGTGCATAGATCAGTTATAGATGTTTTAATCTCCTTGCTAACCTCTTCGCTCGGCGTATAGTTTTCATAAATTCTCTAAATTTAGTTAGTTCGCTATGTCTATCTGCCACCTCATGAATGCGGCACAACTGATTAATAACTAAAATACTCTTTCTAATGCGCTAAACAAGAGCGGAATCAATTAATTCCTCTTCCATGCCGCCTAAGAAGCCAAAAAGATCCGCAAACGCATTGCAGGCTGCTGTGTATTCATTTCGTTTCAATAGTATATCATCTTCTCGACAGTATCTTTGCGCTTGAAGGTCGTTTATTACGATCTTCTCTTTTAGAGTAGAAATGTCTAGCGTCTTTGCTTGGTCTAGATACGCTTGCGCGGCATTGAAATCATAATCATAGAAGCGAATTCCTCACCATCTCCCTTAGCACAACGAATGATTTCTGGTCTAACTCCACAGCTATTTTTAGATGTGCAAACGCAAGATTGTAATTTCTGTAAACTCGACCCAGGAACAGTGCATAGCGAAAATGCATCTGTGCTTGGTCAGAATCTAATTCTATGCCCGCCTCATAACAGGCTTGCGACCTGGAAATGTCACCTTGCCGTTCAGCAAGAAAAGCTTCGACCCGAAAAACTTCGAAATACTCTGGGCTGGTTATCTTAAGTTCCTTGATAATTACCTCTGCTTCCTCAAAACGATATTTCTGTAACAGCGCGACAGCGTGGCGAAGCCGTCGGGAAGCGACTGCTTCAGACTTCGAACGGACAACAAATGAATTCGTCTCATAACGTCTAAACGTCCCGCGCTCCATCTGGAATGCTGTTTCGACCCCCCGGTAGCGCGCTTAAGATCGCATTCACCTGCGCCGGTGCTCGCTTCAAAACTCGCGCGATGTAGCTCCGTACGAACGGCTTGAGGATGTAAACCCGCTCATCACCCTGTCGTTGATCGCGCTCAACCAGTGCAAATCTAAGCAACTCTGCCACCCCGGCTTCGACAACGGTGGCAGACATGTCGGTTACGTGGTGAAGAACTACGGGGGAGACTCCCGAGGGCAGCGCGGCCATGACGGCAGCGATCTCACGGGCAGCAGGCTGCAACTGATCAACAACGTTCTCCATGCAAAACTGGAGGGCAATCTGGGGGTTGCTCGTGATGCGATCTGGTTCCAGCCTGGAAATCACGCCGAGGACAAACCACTTTAGCAACAAAGGCTTTCGGCCAAGCCGCGAAATGTGTCGCTCAAGTTGATCCGCTTTCAGTTCCGTAGGCGATCCGCTCCCAAGGCATCGATCAGGCGATAAAGGTATGCCTTCGCTTCCTTCTGATTAAATTCATCGACTCCGACAGTCAGATCGGAGCCAAGTGGGACCCTCGAGGTGAAAAGTATCTTGCTCTGGCCAGGAATCTCGGCTGCAAACTCTTTGATTGTCTCATCCAAAACCGTTTCAGATTGTCGATCACCAAAAGGATCGCATTCTCTTCGAGCAGCCGCCTGACACGCCCGATAGGCTCATCTTCGCCTGGTTCGAACTCCGCTATCTTCTCGAACACGCCTAGAGATCCAGTGATCGCGCCCTCGATACGCTCGATCTCCTTTGCTCCTAGCCGCGACGATTTAGCGGATACCCAAACGACTGCGTCGAACGGGTGGTCGTTAGATGCTATCATTCCATAGAGAACTTGAAGGGCGAGGGCAGTCTTTCCATTTCCCCCGTCGCCCAGAACTGTCACTATCGGGTTTCGACTGGCCAGCTTCTTTCGAAGGTCCGTTCAAGCTCAGGTCTCGGAAGAAATCCCGTGTCGTCGTAATCGGGCTCGGGTAAATTGTGCAGAGTCTCGGGCGGCCGTTCAGCATCCAGGAATCCTATCGCCGACGTTAAGAATGCTTGAGGGTCTTCTTCAAACTTTTGAAACGCACTCTCAAGTACTGGCCAATATGCTGGCGTCTTACGCAGTTCATTCGCAACAGAAAAACCCGTGACATATTCGGTTGTCGTAAGTGGGCGACCATGCATCACCGTATTACGAACGGGGATAGCCTTCTCAATTGTAACAGTTTGAGTAGTATAATATGTGCGGGTGACTTCATCCAACGCAGCTTTATGCCGCATCAAGACGCTGAATTTATCCCCTATGTCTAGGTCGTAGAGTAAGTCGTGGTCGTCAAGGCCTTCGGAGGATGCACTCTCACGCCGTTGGCGACGTCCGCGAGCGCGTTGTCTCTCCTCCTCGTTGAGGAGTGTAGCACCTGCATCGAGTTTAATGGTCCTCAACTGGGCCACCAGATCGCGCTCGCAGGCGTCGAATAGAATAAACAAAGCTACGAGTTGTTGGCTTGCCACCGATTCCGTCCCCCATTTCCTACCGAATGGTAGCCTTATCTCAAAACAGATAATGCTCTAGACAATGCTCATAAGCAGAGCAGAGTCCGGTTAGTATCGCGGATATCTCCGAGCGTCGACCAAGGATCAGAACGCCGAACGGGCGAAGGTCGACCTCCAGACATTTGCTAAGGACAACGGTCTGGCCATTGCAGCGACATATATCGAGAACGAGAGCGGCGCCTCGCTCCAACGGCCGGAGCTGTTCCGGCTGCTGTCCGACTGTCAGCCCGGCGACATTCTTCTAATCGAGCAAGTCGACCGGTTGAGCCGCCTGAACGCTGCGGATTGGGATCGCCTCAAGCGCGAGATAGACGATCGTAACGTGTGCGTCCTCAGCGGCGACTGATGTTTGTCGACATCCACGCGCGCCAACGTTTTACTCGGCTCGGCTGGCGAAGCCAGCCAGTAGCGGGGGAGACAGCAACGGAGTAAGGTGGTCGGATTGTTGCTCATTCCGGACCGAGGCTAGCCGCCGGGTATTCGGTCGTTAGCGCCGAATTCAACGCGGCGGAATGCAAATACGCGAAATGGGAGGCAGGCATGGGTGAAGGTCAGAGCGGCGGTGTCAACATCTCTGGCACGATCGGCGTCGTGGGCGGCGACATCGTTGGCGGCAACAAGATCGTGGCACTTGATGGCGCGCTCCGCCCACTGAGCGAGGTGATCGCGGCCGTGTCACCTGAAGTACGAAGTGAGGCAGAAGCCAAGCTGACTGCGCTGAAGCAGGAGGCCGCCAAGGGCAAGGACGCCAACGACGGCGTGATGGCAAGAATTGTGAACGGGCTCGTAGGATTGGTGCCGGCTGCGACAAGCGCCGTAGTTAGCGCCTTTGCTACACCGATCCTCGGGGGGATCGCTGGCCCGGCCACGAAGATGGTACTGGACAGACTTCAGGGCAAATAGTTGCTGCGTCGGTCCCGAGGGCGCGGCATGCGCCCGGTTCCAGAAGCAACCGGCGTCAGCAATTCCGGCACGATCGGCATCGTCCAAGGTGATATCGTCGGCGGCAACAAGACCGTGTACGGCACGACCGCGGAAGAACTGGTCGCTGTTCTGGAAGCGAGAGGCTTTGTTCAGACTGCCGAGAAAGAAGGCGGCCTCGAACGGCTGACAATTATCAAGCTGGCGCAGCGCTTGAAGACGGATGTGCTCGACTTTGATCAGGGGGTCAGGGAACTGGAGCGCGCTGTAGCCGTCGCAGTCGAAGTGATCGCGAGGGGTGAGCGGGGCACGAACCACGACGACTTCGTCGATGCCGTGCTTGTGCAGGTTGCCGACAAGGCCCGGATCGGCGACTTCGATGGTGGGGCAAGCACCATCGATGACGGACTTGCTGAACTCGATGCGGCGCATCGAAGATCGCGAGTGGCCTTGCTTGAAGAAGGCGTGAAGGTAGACAGTCTTCGCCGCGACACAGTTGCCGTCGTGCGACGGATCGAAATGCTTGTTGGCATGGACGATCCGATCGAACCGCCCACATGGCTGCCGGCATTCCGACAACGATACGACGCATTCCTGGAAGACGGCGAGGCCAAGGGGATCAACTTTTCGCTGTCCGTCGCCATCGAAATGGCGCGGCGGATGCGAGCCATTGCGCGTGATGGCACCGAGCGCGGCACCGCAGCGGCTCTCCTCGGCGCCGCCCTTAGCACCCTTGGGCAACGGGAGAGCGGGACGGCACGACTGGAGGAGGCGGTCGCCGCCTACGGCGCGGCATTGGAAGAGAGGCCCCGCGAACGTGTGCCACTCCAATGGGCAGCGATACAGAACAATCTAGGCATAGCGTTTCAGGCCGTTGGGCAGCGTGAGAGCGGGACGGCGCGTCTGGAGGAGGCGGTCGCCGCCTACCGTGCGGCGCTGGAGGAGAGGACCCGCGAGCGTGTGCCGCTCGACTGGGCCATGACGCAGAACAATCTGGGCACCGCGCTTCATACCCTTGGGGAACGGGAGAACTCGACGGCACGACTGGAGGAGGCGGTCGCCGCCTATCGCGCGGCCTTGGAGGAGCGGAGCCGTGAGTGCGTGCCGCTCGAATGGGCGACGACGCAGAATAATCTGGGCAACGCGCTTCAGACCCTTGGGTCGCGTGAGAGCGGGACGGCGCGACTGGAGGAGGCGGTCGCTGCCTACGGCGCGGCGTTGGAAGAATTTACCCGCGAGCGCGCGCCACTCCTATGGGCGACGACGCAGAACAATCTGGGCAACGCGCTTCAGGCAGTTGGGGAACGGGAGAGCGAGACGGCGCGGCTGGAGGAGGCAGTCGCCTCCTACCGTGCGGCATTGGAGGAAAGGACCCGCGAGCGCGTGCCGCTCGACTGGGCGACGACGCAGAATAATCTGGGCGCCGCGCTTCAGACCCTCGGGGGACGGCAGAGCGGGACGTTCCGACTGGAGCAGGCGGTCGCCGCCTACCGCGCTGCGCTGGAAGAGAGGACCCGCGAGCGCGTGCCGCTCGACTGGGCGGCGACCCAGAACAATCTGGGTACCGCGCTTCAGGCCCTTGGCGAACGGGAGAGCTCGACGGCGCGACTGAAGGAGGCGGTCGCCGCCTACCGTGCGGCACTGGAGGAGCGGACCCGCGAGCGTGTGCCGCTCGACTGGGCGATGACGCAGAACAATCTGGGGGCCGCGCTCTCGACACTTGGGTCGCGTGAGAACGGGACGGCACGACTGGAGGAGGCGATCGCCGCCTACCGTGCGGCACTGGAGGAATGGACCCGCGAACGTGTGCCGCTCGACTGGGCGGCGACGCAGTATAATCTAGGCAACTTGTTCAGGACCCTCGGGAAACGGGAGAGCGGGACGGCAAGACTGGAGGAGGCAGTCGCGGCCTACCGTGCGGCGCTGGAGGAATGGACCCGCAAGCGTGTGCCACTCAAGTGGGCGACGACGCTGACCAATCTGGGCGCCGCGCTCTCAACACTTGGATCGCGGGAGAGCGGGACTTTGCGACTGGAGGAGGCGGTCGTCGCATACCGCGCCGCGCTGGAGGAGCGGACCCGCGAGCGCATGCCGCTCCAACGGGCGACGACGTTGAATAATCTGGGCGTCGCGCTTCAGACCCTTGGCGAACGTGAGAGCGGGACGGCGCGACTGGAGCAGGCGATCGCCGTCTACCGCGCGGCGCTAGAGGAAGGGACACGCGAGCGCGCGCCACTCGACTGGGCGATGACGCTGAACAATCTGGGCAATGTGCTGAAGGCCCTTGGGGAACGCGAAAGTGGGACGGCGCGACTGGAGGAGGCGGTCGCCGCCTATAGCGCGGCATTGGAGGAGAGAACCCGCGAGCGCGTGCCGCTCAAGTGGGCGATGACGCAGAACAATCTGGGCGATGCGTTCAGATTGCTCGGCGAGCGGGTGGGCGGTACAGCGCGCCTCGAAGAGGCAGTGGCCGCCTACAATGTAGCGTTGGAGGAACTCACTCAAGAGACGGCACCGTATCAGCACGAGCTTGCTAAAGAGGGTCTCGCCATAGCCTCGACAGAATTGCAATGCCGCCGCAGCAAGATGTCGGGGGCGGGCTAACAGATGCGCCAGAGCGTCGGCATTAGCATCAGCGGCATTGTCGGTAAGGTCGAAGGCAACATTGTCGGCGGCAATCTACCATGGGCTTTCCGCCCAGGAACTGGTCGCAGTTTTGGAAGCAAAGGGGATCTTGCGCCCAGCCGAACAGCAAGGTTTAGAACGGCAGACGATAGTTAAGCTGGCCCAACGCTTCAACAGCGAGGTGCTCGGTTTTCGATCAGGGGTTAAGGAACTTGAGCGCGCTGTAGCGGTCGCACTCGAAGTGATCGCGAGGGGTGAGCGGGGCGATGCCGTGCTTGTGCAGGTTGCCGACAAGACCCGGATCCGCGACTTCGATGGCGGGGCATCCGCAATTACTTCCGCTACCGTCTGGTTGCGAGCGATAGCGACCCTGAATGACCTGATCGGTCTTCAGCCTAAATTCCGTCGTTTGCCGCGCCAACCGGCGGTCGGTAGACGCTTTGCCGCTGTTGCCTAAGGTTCGCTTTCGGTCAGCGCATACCTGGCAAAGCGCACCCCGCGAAGTCCCTGCTACCTGGACTATTGCTCGACCGGCAGCGGGGCGTGCTGCGGCTCGGCGTGATGAAACACCTGTCCAAGATCGCGCTCGTCGAACGTTTGCCCGCAGACTGGGCAGTAGACAAAGTGCTTCGATTCGTCATCCACCGGCCCGTCATGCGGCTTGCCACCGTAGCCGGTGGCGATGTTGTCGGTTCTGATCCTCGTCATACATCCGCAACGCAACCGTCGGGTATTGGTTTCCGTGCGGAATCACGTTCCGTTCACTCTGGCTAATATAAGCTTTGTACCTACAATTCAGTGGGTGAGTAAAATTGTAAGTACCGGCTCCGGCCGGCTCGAGTTCATTCCGCCTATGGAGCCAAAGCTGGTCGCCAAGCCGCCCGAGGGTGAGCACTGGATTCACGAGATCAAGCTCGACGGCTACCACGCTCAAATCGTCATTCACAGCGCCGACGACATCCGGGTCTTCACCAAGTCCGGGGCCGATTGGACCAGCAAGTTCACCGGCCTCGTCGAAGCGGCGCGTGAGCTCGATGTCGAGAACGCGATCTTCGAGGGTGAGGCGGTGGTCACCAACACCGCCGGGCTGCCCGACTTCGACGCGCTGCAGAAGGCCGTGCACAGCGATCCCTACGGCATGATCCTCGGCGCCTTCGACATCATGCATCTCGATGGCCACGATCTGCGCGACATCGGCTGCAAGGCACGCCGCGAGATCCTGTACGGCATCATCAAGCCAAACAGCAGGATCCAGTTCAGCGAGGCCATCCCTGGCGACCCCAAGGCGATCTTCTATCTCGCCGACCAGGCGGGCCTCGAGGGAATCGTCTCAAAGCGCGCCGACAGCCCGTATCGCAGCGGCCCGACATCGAATTGGCTGAAGACGAAGAGCTTCACGGTCTAGGAATACGAATTGATGGGCGTTGAGCGCGAGCCAAGCAAGGCGGCATTCGCCTTGCTGGCGCAGCCCGGCACCGGAAAATATGTCGGTTCGGCCTTCATCAGCTTGGGGAGCGACATGAAGGAACGGCTGTGGAAGCGGGTCCAGGAACACGCCGGCCCGCCTCCGGAGGGCGTGAAGAAGCGACCGGCCACACACTGGGTCAAGCCTGGAGAGGTCAAGCTGCGCGTCAAGCACCTTCGCGGCGAGCACAAATACATACGCAGCGCTTCGCTGCAAGGTTTCGGCGATGAACCACACGGCTAATCCGCCACGACAAAGGACTGCATCCTATGGACCCTACCGACCCTAAACCTGACCGCCGCCTTCACCAGAGAACGCCTGTGCTTAAGGACGCGACCATAATCACCGGGCGTCGCGACATGGACATAAGCTGCTCGATCCGCAACCAGCATGAGCGAGGCGCCGAACTGCGGGTCCCTGCTGATGCCTCGGTCCCGGATCGTTTCGTGCTGTTCATCCCTGAGGACGGAGCCGCCTATCAGGCGGTGGTCCGGTGGCGGAAGAACGATCGGCTTGGTGTGCAACTGTACGGCACGGGAGCGGTAATCCCTTCTTGATCAAGGCGCCCCTCAATTCGTGCCGCGGGTTAATTTCTCGACAGTCTCAATGATCGCCTTTGCAAGCGCCTCGCCCTCGTTCACCGGCAACGTCCATAGAGCAAGTTGACCGCCTCCGCTTCGCATGAGCCAGACCTATCGCCCTGCCGCTTGATCGCTGTGCGGCTATCGGCCAATAGGCTCAAACCTTGTGAGCTGGTCCGTGCGGCCAGGCTGGCCAGGCTCGATCTTCGTCAACCGCAATCTCGCCTCGGCCACGCGTCGTTGCGCAGCCCGAATCCTGCTGCACAGCGCGATATTGATGCCCACACCGCAGCCTTCATCCAGCATTTCATTTGCACGTTCGAGGGAGCGCTCGGCCCGGTTAAGCCGCTGTCGGGCCCTCGCCAGTTCCATATCAAAAAGTTCCATTATTTCGAATCCATTTGCGGTCCCTTCGATTGGTAAACCGCTCGTGGTCGCCGTTGGTTCCGGCTGTTGGCAAGCGTGGGCCCAGACGGTCGATGTGGCTGGCACAGTTCTTGAGCGAGAGTGGTGGCGCCGGAGGCCTGAAGGTCGCGACGAATGAAACGCCGGCCCAGTTCAACCCACGCGACGTCCTTCAACGCTGGGGGGCTCGATCTTCACCAAGCGGTCTGCGGCCTCGACCGCAGTTCGTATCCTGCTGCACAGCGCGAGATTCTCGGCCAGCATTTCTTCAGTGCGTCGAAGCGCGAGCTCCGTCCGGTGGATGCGCTGCCTGGCATTGGCAGCTTCCGATGTCAAAATATCGGCCTCCATCCCGTGGCCCTGAGGTTCCATAGTGTCCATGGATTTCTAACACATGGGGGCCGATATCGTTCCCATCCACGCCGGCGGGGCCAGTTGCTCCGTTCGCACCGGCGATCCCGCTGGGCCCTGTGGCGCCAACCGCGCCGGACGGACCTGTCGCATCGGCGCCAGCCGGTCCGCTTCGGCCCCGTGGGCCCAGTTGCGCCTTCGCCGGTGATCAGCGCCAGCGTGGCCGGCGAAAGTGCGTCGGGTGTGACAATCTGATCGTTCAGTTTGCCGTCAGATCGGCACACGGCGGCCAGGGGGTCGATGGTGTCGTCCGCAGCGCGCTTCAACTCGGCCAGATCGGCATCCAATTGGCTGCCAGGAACGGAAAATCTTGTGCTTTCTGCTGGAACCCAAGATAGCTGTAGCCGACAAGTGGCTTTGTGGGGGAAGGCATTTTGCATCACTCGCAACGCGGCTCCCCGATCGAAATGCACCCGCTTAAGGGCGGCACCTTCTCAACTGACGATGAGATCGAAAGGAAGCTGGTTGATGTCAGCCCTGGTTGACCAAGGCGGTGATGCGACAGCCCGAGATTCGCGAGTGTTCCGGCTAGCCCAACAATACCACGAAGTGCACAACAATGGTAATTCTAGCCGTAGCCGCCGATCACTGAGCGACGAGCATTTTCAACACCGGAAAATTCGCAGGCTACCGTATGTCTCTCGACAACATGCGCGCCATCTTGACCGTCGTGTTTATTTGTGTCGCCATGCAAATGCTGACCGCGATGAAGATCGTAGCCTCACGCAACGACAGCTTTTTTGGTGCCCGGATGGATGCGAAAGATATCGAGACTCTGGCCAATTTAGAAATACCGGAAGCAATACGAGTAGCTATTGCTCAGTCTCTTATTACCTCTGGATCGACAAAGTCTGAGTACGATCTCAAGGTAAAGCAATTAGATTTAGAGAGACGCAAATTTATTTGGAATACTCCCTTAGTTGCCGCTCTCGCGGGTTTACTTACGTTGTCAGCCACGTTCATTTTTGATCGGGTTTCACGAGAAGACACCACAAGGAACACGGTAACCCTAGAACAGGTACGGCAAGAACTAAAGGACAGCGAAGCTAGAACAAAGCAGAAATTGGATACTGAAACCACTAAGACGGTGGCTGAGATACAGGCGCTGGCGAAAGAGCGTGAATTCCAGTATGAAATTGTCAAGTCGGAGTTGAGCAATCTTTCGAAGACCAACGCCGAGCGAGCGGCAGTTCTCCTTTTTCTTGCGCGAGCGGGGGTACTAAGTTCTTTAAACCGAGATGAGCTCCAGGCGATGGCCGAAGAGCAGATTCAGAATCCCGACAAAGAAATTATTCCGCGGCTGACACCCAATTCTGCCTCGCCGGGAATTATTGGTTTTGACGATTCTCAGCTCGTTTCGTCTTTGCCTGAACAACACCCTGCTCGCCGGCTAGCGCGTTCAGTAGGTCGCCTCGCAATTCAGCGAAAAGATCAGATATTTACCTGCACGGCGTTCCTCGTTGGTCCCTCTCAGATAGTGACGGCAAGCCATTGCATCGGAGACGCAGTGTCTATCCGATTTTTACTTTTACCCGAGGGAACAATCGACGGATCTATTATATTCAATGTCGATTTGACTCGGAACGAGATCGTCGGTCCCGACGACAAAATGGGTGGTTATGCTTATCTCAATCTGGATCGAGCCGCCGATGACAGTTTCCCGCCATTCGTGATCAGCCAAAGCACACTGTCGGAGAACACCCCCTTGGGAGTGATTTACTTTAGAGGTGACGGTTTGCCTCGAACCGTTTGGGGGGTAGCAGACTGTCGAGTGATCAAGTTGGAACCAAACCTGGTTCACCATCAGTGTGACACCGGTAATGGAGCCTCAGGAGCCCCGATCATAGATATTTCGACGAACTCTGTCGTGGCAGTTCAATTTCGCCGTGATGATGTTGGGGCAGTGGGTTATCGCATGGAAGGGCCGCAATAGGTTCTAGTAAAGGCTTCCAATTATCGCGACATAGGGAGAAAGAAATATGGAAATCATTCTGACCGTTGCCGGCATTCTTATCTGCGTAGGCCTGGCGAATGTCGTCTTCTCCATTTTTGGAGACATAGGGGAAGACATTCGGAGCCGTCGACGTCTGAAGCGCATCGAAAAGCGAAACGCCCAGCATCAGCGCGCGCCTCGGGGATC
This sequence comes from Mesorhizobium sp. M1334, assembly GCF_040317995.1. NCBI lineage: Bacteria > Pseudomonadati > Pseudomonadota > Alphaproteobacteria > Hyphomicrobiales > Phyllobacteriaceae > Mesorhizobium > Mesorhizobium sp. M1334. Next base: position 67,279 of record NZ_JAMYLM010000018.1, on the reverse strand, counting down.
CTCGAGCGTCCGACCACTTTCGAACAACGTGCGCAGCCCCGCTTCCGGATAGCTGATAGTGGGGCGCCGATCGCGCGCTGCTCGAGTGCGTTGAACGACGGGCCTGCTTGGGCGTGAGTTCGGGCATCATCTTCCCTTTGCGGTCTGAGCCCGTGCCGGGGTAGTCTGTCTGGCCACTCTGGAAGGAGAAGGATGACAATGAATAAGGACGACGAGGTTGTTCAGAAGGGATTGCGATATGCGGGCGCGAAGACTCCGAGACAGGCCGCAGAATATGTCCAACGTCGCCCGCTCAACGAGGATGAGTGGAACGCCTATGGGCCGATTTGGGAGCGCAATTGGCAGTTTGTTCGTGGTCCTGGCCAACTCGCAACAGGGGGCGACACCTATGCCGACGTGTGGCGTGATGCCCTTGCAAGGCTTTTCATAGGCACCCCGGGCCAGGTATGGTTTATGCAAGCGATGTTGTCTTCGAGACCGATTTTGAAGCTTTCGAGGCCGCTATCATAGCAGGGAGAGCGGCAAATACGATATGATCCAAGTCTTTGTGGATCGTGCCGGATTCGTTGAATTTCATGATATCGAAGATTTTATCAATACTGGCTGGGAGATCGCACCTATGAACAGGATATCTGACCATCCGGGCGGTTGATGAACGCGGTCCTCTGGTGATCGATCGCCGCCCGCTCTCTGCGGCCTGCGCGAATCCGGGCATGCGGTTGCGGCGGCAATGCATTGGTGCAAGATGTCGCTAAGCTAATGGTTTGACTTGCAGGCGGGGAGCGAGGCCAACTTGACGGATGATGCGGTCCACAAGAACAGTTGGTGGGTAAACCCCGCTATTATTGTAGCAATAATTGCAGCTGTCGGCGGCTTGGGAACAGCCTTGATTGGCAAGCTTTCGCCAGGGAGGGATGATCGCTGCAGGGTCTATGAAAAAGATGTCCTCGAACTGGCAACATTGCTCCATGACCAAAGCAACAAGCTGTTCCTATACTCCGACAGGATCAACGCCAACAATCAGCAGGTGTTCAAGAACGCGCGGGAATACTCGATACGAAACTACCGTCTGTTTCTACAATTGAAAACCATGTCTGATATCAACGTCACGCTCAATCGTGAAGACCTGTTGAAGTCGGTGTACATCGGTTACGATGACCTGACGAAGGGCACGCTACCCAATCCAGAGTTGGTTGATGGGAACAAGCTGTCCGACAAGATTTCACAGTTTGTCGCTTCCTGCCCTTAATTGCGGGTAGCCAGGATCGCTAAAAAGCCGGGGCAAGACCAGCATGCTTGTACGGGACCGCCCGCGGTGATCTGGTGGCCGGCTTAGGGAGAGGCAAAGATGGACGAAGAGTACCACGCGAGCATCCAAGGGCGGATCATAGCGATTGAGCTGCTTATGCGAGGGTTGCTCGCCGCCCATATTACCCAGCAATCAGAACCCCTTGTCACGCTCTCTACGACCCGACAATCGTTCTTTGCAACTCTGCAGAATCTCGAAAGGCCGATCGACTCCGAGGCCGACCTGATATGGGAAAAAGCCGCCGACGCGCTGGAGGAGACATTCAGGGAGCTTGAAATACGTGTGCGCAGTATCGTGGCAAAGCGCCAAGATCAGTTGGTTGGGGCTGGGGGAGTTCTGGCAGTATGAGAGGGATAGCGAAGATGCCAATCGATGATGGTCTCCAGAAATCTGCACAAAACGTTTCGAACGTCAAGGTAATCGTTATCGCCATAATCGCGGTCGTAGCGACTATTTTCAGTGCTGGCATTGCTGTGGAAAAGCTCAGCACCGAAGTTCAACAACGTCTAAAAAAGATAGATGAACACGAGACCAAAATCTCAGAATTGCAAGGAAAGGTCGCGCCTCTTTTGGTCTGGGGAAGCTCACTTTCTAAGTGGTCGGGAACACAAACTGAAGCCCGCGGCACGGGCGCTAGTGGTGGAGCTGTCAATCCTAAACCATCGATTTGCCAAGAAGGATACTACGCTGTGGGCGTGGAAGTAGAGCAAAACACTGAGAGATATTGCGTTGGGTGCCTTACGGGACTCCGCGCGATTTGCCGGGCTTTGCCGGTTGCGCCGGCCCAGTAGCGACCGTCAGTAGAGCTTGAGCTATGCGAATAGCCTTGACGTTCCTTATGAATACCAAGCGAGGCTGACCGATGTGGGAACGATCGCACCAGCTACATACCTGGCACCTCACAACGATCGGCTATTCCGAAGTTCGAAAAGCGATCAGGCCAGAGCGCAGAGACCGGCGTGAATCAGCCATTACTTGGTCGGGCGTGATCGTCGGGATCATCGGCTCGCTCACCGGTCTGCTCTCCGTCTGGCTTTCTGCGTGCAATCCACTAGGCCGTGAGGGGGTGAGCGGCTCGGCTCGGAGTTATTCACGCTCCCCCCGGACACTCCAGTAAAATATCTCAAGTTTCCGGCTGGGAGAGACGCCCTGAAAAGTGTCGCTGAAAGCCTTGTCCAGGATGGAGGGATTGAACACGGTCTTTTGTGAAAGGATCTCGAAAAAACGGGCAACCAACAACTTGCGGTCGGGATCGTCGGCACCATTGCTCTTTGGCATTGACCAGCACATTTTCATATTTGGGCAATTCATGCGCTTCCAGCAGCGCCTTAATTCCCTCCCCGGAGGCTGTGGTTCCCCCCACGAGGCCGATTAGCGGTTTCTTGGCGTCGGAGCATGATTTCTCAGGTATTCGACTGCCTCTGAGGGTAATATAACTGATGCCAGTTAGAAAAAGCGGAGGAGAAATCATGAAATCATCACGCCGCTCATTGGTAATTGTTGCAGGATCGAAATTATGTCGAACTGCTTTCCAAGGTCATTGAAGCGAGATTTGCTGGTCATCTCACCCGTTTCTCTATCTTCTCTTCCATCTAATTCAATATCTGCAGCTTGTTTTCTATTGGCCCTGGCTTTATCGATATCGTAGTAGCCGATTTCATCGAATGCGAGTTTCGTCGAAGGTCCGGCCTCCAATATCATCTCTGCAAGGACCGCATCACAAATCCGGATCATGTAACCTGGTATAACCGGCCACCCGAAGAGGACCACGTGCCGCATCGGATGCCATCTCCCTTGGCAGGACCGGCTGATAAGAGAAAGGCCGCGCGTCGCTTCGAACTCCAATGCAGAGCTTCGTCTTGTCGTTGCAGCTTTTGATAGAATTTTGCGCACCGACCTGCGTTGCAACCAAGACGCCGTGGGCGACAACCAAGGCTGCAACAAGCTGTCTTGATCGCATTTCGTCAGCTCCCTACCATATTGGTCTTATTTCTACGTTTGCGGTCGCCTTCCGAGTGTTCGAGCATGGCGGCGAACAAAATCAGAAAGAAACGGGAACTGAAGCGAAGATGAACGCATCCCGCCACGAACGAGAAAACCACGCAGCACTGGGATCAGGTGAAAGCGTTATCTCATAGCTCAGAAAGCGTCGAGGACACGATACTTATTCCCATCGTCCAAGCAAGGCTGAGGTGATTGTGCTTGTCCATGATGACAAGCGAGGCAAAGGACAGGATAAGCCCAGCCCCAAAGTGCAGACACAAGAATGTCGCTGATTGCTGGATCCAAAAGACGGCCTGCGTTTGCGTTAGCTGGAAATTGACTTCAAAAGCTAATTTTGCCATATTAACCAGCGCTGAAGCGGCAATTGCAAGAACAGCGGAAATAATCGACAAGCCAAGTAATCTAAGAAATGGAAACTGATGGAAGTTCCAATCCGTCTGCCACGATTGCTGCTCGATCCGCACTTCCCGACCGACCAGTGCAAAGAACACGCTCACAAGGACCACGGCCCCCGAGTGGATAACGTCCCAGACTGTTCCAGCGATGTTGATGGGTGTCTGGCCAATCATGTATTGCTGGATGGCTGCAGTCTCAAGGCAACCTTCGTTTTGAAGGCATTTGGAAGCAGCTGAGCTTTCTCTGATTTCGCCTAGTAGCTGCGAGAGCAGGGGTTCGCTCTGTGCTGCCCAGCCGTGCAAAAACTGGCAGAATCCAAATATCATGCACGCGCCTAGAATCAGCGCTAGCTAGGAAGAAGCTCATCGCGAAAGAGTTCTGCTCTGCATTATAGGCTTCTTGAATATATTTCTTTATTTTCTCGATCGGGTTCTCTGGTGTATCATGCCCTCCGCGAGTCCCCCCGGGATCATCGCTGCCCCGTCGGTCCGAGACCCGTTTCTGGCTAAAGACCGATCGATTGTTGCGCACAAACAGTACAGCGAATATCGCCATTGTGTTCGACCGGGTGAGCGCTGCCTGGTGCTCGATTTCCGAAAACGCAACCGACATCTCACGGTCCTTTGGCGCTTCGCTAGGACCTTGCTGGATCGGGCTTCCGAGTTCCTCGATGGCCTTGTTCAGATTCTCGATTTCTTTCTCCAGTTTGCTCGATAGTTCTGTTAGCTCGGCCATGCGATAGAGCGGGAAATAGGGCGTGCGATTGTTGGCGCTTGTGGCGACGAAGAGGCAATCGATAACAATTAGCGAGTCCTCGATATCCTCCCGCTGTGTCTTGAACTCATTATTAGAATCGAGCAATTTCGCCTTCGTACTGAATTTTGTCGTCAGCTCTGTCGGATAGCCTTTTGTATATTCCTTGTAATCGGCACCCCTCAAACTCTCTATGACTCGATAGACGCCGCGCGGAATGCCTGCCAACCTATGAGCGAGGCCCCGCATGGTCGCCTCAATTGGCTTGACTGCTCCAATCGACAGGCAGGAAATGAGCAGGGCCGAAACCAGGATGGGCTTGCCGTAGTCCGTGGAAAACAGTGACAGAGGGTCGTTCCCCTGCAAAAAGTCGTTGCCTGTGGCGCCGATCTCGCTTCGGGCATTGCTTGCGCTCATCAGAAGCTCGTAAACCTCTGCCGAACCCAGAACGATGGCGTAGGCGACTAGATAGAATGTCGCATACAAAACCGGCGATAACCTCGCCGGTTGTACAAAGATTTCTTACCTCAACTTCCTTGAGAATTGGGTGCAATTCAAAAGGATGTTGCCCGGTTCGCGAATTGAAGTTCCGGAACGCCTCGATAAGCAGTGTCCCTGCCCCTACTACCACGGCCCCGGCGTAGATCAGATCCTTCATCGCCAGGTGGCCGAGGCCTATCTGTCAGGAGCAGTTTTGCGCCGACGAATTGCAGGGGCCAGCAGCCACTGCTTTGTTCTCGCCTAGGACGGCGTTACTGATAGTGGAAAAAAACAATACAGTCAGAATCAACAACAGCTTCATCATGTACGCACTCACTCAGTGGTAGAGGCTGCCAAAGTAATACCACAATTCCGCATTGCCTCCAAGCTTGATTGTTCATCGGACTCGGCTTCAACGAGAGTGCATATCTCGCCGAGATATTCAGGGCTGGCTTTCGCGCCATAGACCGCGGGCAGACGGAGGCAGCCCAGGCAATAGACATGTCGCAGGCTAAGATCTGGACCCGGATCCTGATCCCTCAGGCCATGCGGACGATCATTCCGCCGACTGGCAACGAGACCATCGGTATGCTGAAGATGACGTCGCTGGTGCTGGCTATGCCCTTCGCCCTTGACCTGATGTTCGCGACTAATCATGGCGTGGCGTGGACCTCAGCATCGCCAAGGGTGAGGTCTGTGTCGCAATCGGTCCGTCCGGATCGGGAAAATCCACATTGCTGCGTTGCATAAACCAGCTTGAGATGATCTCGGCGGGTCAGGTTCGATTGAGCGGCGTCCTTCAAGGATACCGGGAAATTGACGGAAAGCTGCACGAACTCTCGCAGCGCCGGATTTCGGAACAGCGTCGGCGCACCGGCATGGTGTTCCAGCCTTCAATTTGTTTCCGAATATGACGGCGCTTCAGAATGTGATCGAGGGGCCGGTGCATGTGCAACGCCCAAAACTCGGGCAAGAGGGCGAGGCTTGGCCTTGCTGGAGCGCGTGGGTCTCAGTGGCCTTGAAGACCGGTATCCAAACCAGCTTTCCGGCGGCCAGCAGCAGCGCGTCGCCATCGCCCGCGCACTGGCGATGGACCCGGAGGTTATGCTGTTCGACGAACCCACCTCCGCGCTCGATCCGGAACTGGTCGGTGAGGTGCTCGACGTCATCAAGGACCTGGCCCGCGCGGGTATGACGATGATGCTGGTGACGCATGAAATCGGCTTCGCCAGGGAGGTCGCTGACCATCTCATTTTCATGGACAACGGCGTTGTGGTCGAGAGCGGCAAGCCGCAGGACGTCCTCGTCAATGCAACGGAGGCACGCACTTCCTGTCCAAGGTCCTCTAGCGGGATCGACGCCGCCCAGATCCGTCAGCCGTACCCAATCCTTCGGAGCCGCAATGAGCATCATCGACGCGATCCTTGACCGGGTGGACGCCAATTTGCGGCCTCGGTCGACAAGTTCGTGCAATTTCTGGCGTTTCCGTCCGTCTCCAGCCAGCCGGACGGAAAGGAGGGAATCGCTGCATGCGCAGATTGGCTTAGGTCCGAGTTGGACAGCCTGGGTCTTGAGACACGGGTTGTCAGCACCGGCGGTCATCCATTGGTCATGGGTAAGTCACGGCCAGGAAGCGGGGGCCTGAGAGTCCTGCTCTACGGTCACTACGACGTCCAGCCGGCGGAGCCGTTCGACGCCTGGACGACGCCGCCATTCGAGCCGGAGTTGCGGCGCGGCGATCAGGATGAGATTCGTATCCCAGATTGTCGCGCTATAATATGATCGTGCCCGGCGGCGGCATCTCGCTCGATGGTGAGTGTTGGGTGTCCTGCCGGCCCGGCTTCCTCCTGCCCGTGCGCGTGCTCTCAAAACTGTTCCGGCGGCTCTTGCTGGCGAAGCTTACTGCTGCCCATGCCGCCGGCCGGCTGAGGTTCTTCGGCGACAATGCTGGCCTTTGCGACCACCGCGCTTTTGCTGCCTTCCTGGCGCCGCTCAGAAAGAAGAACTGGTTCGTCTACGCCAAGCCACCCTTCGCCGGACGGCTTGGCGCGCCCCGAGCAGCACCTGGATGACGCGGATGTCGACATCCTGCTCAAGCAGGTGGGTGGCGAAGCTGGGTTTTTCCCTTAGTCATCTGATCGCGGGATGGCGGGCACCAGAATCCTGGCTATCCTAATTCGGTACGAGGTCGCCTTGCGTATTCGCATAGTTTCTCCGCTTATCTCGATGAAACGAAGCTAGCACGGCAACCTCAGACAAGACTGGTCCAGTTTGCGGAGATCAGATCCGTGGCGAACGGTTTTAGCAAAAGCATATCGCTTGTAATGGCGCTTCTTGCCGGCCAAGCATGTCAGGTGCCGCGGGATACGAGGATCATTGTACGCGATCCTAAGCAGTCTGCCCAAACTCTTGACCGATGGGTGCATGAACCTCGCAGCCCAACTCTTGCCCACCTGTCTGACTACGCTCTTCTTGCGGCGGCGGCCTACGATGAGGGACTGGCGGGAGGTGCCTATTGCCCAGCAGTTGTGGTGCCTCGACACCGGTGGAAACAACTTCCCTATTATTTGGAGAGCGACCCGCTAGTCGAAACTTCCGGCGGCCGTATTAAGATCCGAGGACTTGGTTATCAGCTTTGGCGCGACACGGAGGCAACTGACCGCAAACGGCTAGCGCTTGTTTTCCGAGGGACCGACATCGGTGAACCCGGAGACTGGATTTCGAACTTGAGGTGGCTGACGCGGCTAAACCCCTTCACGCGAGACGAGTATGCCCAGACCCGCGATCTCGTTGAAGCACTGACAAGCCGTATAGATAAGGACTTTGGCCCGAATGCTGAGATAATAGCAGTTGGACACTCGCTGGGTGGAGGGCTCGCTCAGCAGGCGGCGTACGCCTCCGCGCGCATACACACCGTTTATGCATTTGATTCGTCACCTGTAACAGGTTCAACGAGCGCGGACCGACGAGTAAGTGACGCCAACAGAAAAGGCGACCAAATCTTCAGAATCTATGAGCGGGGCGAGATTCTTGCGCCTCTCCGGTCAATACAGCGGCAACTAAAACCACTCGGAAAAGCCAATCCTAAGGAGACGGAACTGCGGTTTAATTTTCGCTCTACGTTCCGATTGGGTGCTCCCGGTTCGGGTCCATTTAGCCAACACAGCATGAAGCAGCTTGCCTGCGACATTATCTGTTGGGTCGACATGAAGGGCGATGAAGACCATTGCAGCCCAGCTGTCCCGTAGAATACTTGGTATGCCGTTTCGGACCTTGCCCGCGCTGCAAGACGAGTAGGCACTGCACCCTCCGAATTTGGATCGCTGAAGTGGATGCCGTGTGAGCGATGCATTTCACAGAGCCACGGCTTGTCGCGCGTCGTAGCGAACCGCCCGCTCATCTGCTATGCTTCGCGGGGTTGGAAGCTCGATTTCCGCTGCTGGCAGAGCGGCAGATGCACGCTCATCGGCGGATTGACGGAGGAGGAGATCATGGCAAACGCCGTGAATGACTCAGCCCGCCGGCAGTGGGATCCTGCCAACTGGCCCGCGGGATGGCTTGTCCTCCTGGGGCTCGCTACGCTGGCTCTCTGCATTTACCTCGCGATCACCTCTGGGCCGAAGGATGGGGAGGTCACCAGCAAAGAATGCGAGCAAGCCCAGACAACCGCCATCGAGAACCTGACCGAAGCCGACGCCGCCAACGACCGGGCGGGCATCCTACGCATCGTGGGCGTGAGGCCGGGGGAGACGGAGCCCGGGATACCGGGAGAGACGGAGCCTGGCCGGAATATCTGCATCCTGGTGGCCGGCGTCATCTCCAGGGAAACGGTGGAGGAGCGGGGAAACGACGTCACTACAAGGCAACAAGCGCTGAACGCGAACGAGGCGGGGCTTGCAAAGGCAATGACCGACGGCAAACCGGCCGGCGAGATTACCACGCTCCAAAACGCCGTCGACAAGGCAAAGACCGATCTTGGCACGGCGAAGGCCGTATACGCGAAGCCGCTCGAGCCGGTGCCGCTCTCCGTCTATCTCAACGACAATCTCGCCCCGTTTCTCACGGTGCAGGCGCACGCGACTGACGCGGTGCAGCGGCTCTACTTCCCGCTGTGGACGCCCGAGGACGCGACCGACCCTGCGGCGAAGTTTTGGCAGGAACTGTTAAGCGGGGTGGCATTTGGCAAGCCCGTGGGCAAGCGCCAGATCGACATCGGCCTGTCGCACGCCGCATCGACAGGCTCCGTCCCGGAGACCGCCCGGAACGGCACAGTTGACCGGTTCACGATGTACGTTTTCTCGCCATGTCCGGTGCTCGTCGGGTTGCTCTCGTTGGCCCTGCTTACCGCCGCCTTCAGCGCCTATGCCGCGCGGACGCCGCTCCTCCGCGACAACAGCCTTACCTGCCGGGATATTCTGGGTCGGCTCGACGCCGCGAGGCTCGAAGAGAAGCGACGGCAGCGCGAGCTCGACCTCGCCGAGCTCGACCTCGCCACAGCCCCCGGTGACCAGGACAAGGCTGCCGCCTACAATGCCGCGCGGAGTGCCTTCGGTGCCGCCAGAGCGGAGATTGGCAGGCTGGAGACGGTTCTGGACGTTGACCCTGCGCACAGAAACGCAAGGGTACAGCGAATGAGGCTGGAAGACCTGCTGATCAAGCCACAGGAGGAGGTCGAGAGGCTGCGGGCCCGGCGGGACGCGGCGCAGGCAGCCCGCGATGCGGCTGGGAAGACCTTCAACGAGGTAAGCGGCCTGACCGCTGCGCAGGCTGCGCTCGACCAAGCAGAGGCTGCCCTCACTGCCTCGCCGCCCGGTGCCTCGACGCAGGCACGCGACGACGCCAAAGCCGCAAGGGATCGGATCGTCTCGACCAATGAAACGCTGATGAAGGCAACCGAAGCCGAGCTCGAGACCGCCGGCGCGGACATCAAGGCAGCTGTGTCGGGTATTAGGCGAGAGCAGGCCAAAATCGACCAGGTCGCGCGGCAATTGGAGGACGCCGAAAAAGCTCGAGATGACGCGCAACTTGCAGCAGGCACAGCGGCAAGTAAGGTGACCGATATCCAGCGGAATTACCCCACATCGCAATTTGCCGACCGGGCCGTCGGCCCCTACAGCCTCGGCCGCACCCAGATGGCCTTCTGGCTCTTCCTGGTGGTCGCCGGCTATGTCTTTATCGCTATGAGCTTCGACCTGTACTACGGCCTCCTCACCAACGAGATCCTGTGGCTCCTCGGCATCAGCGGCGCGACAGGGCTCGGGTCGGTCCTGATCAATGCGGGCACCGCCGAAGGCCGCACGTCTCGCGGCTTCGTTAACGACGTCCTGAGCGTCGATGGCGCGCCGCAACTACAGCGCATCCAGGCGGTCGCCTGGACGCTGATCCTGGGGGCGCTGTTTGTCTGGACCGCCGCGCGCGACTTTCGCCTGCCTAAGTTCGACCCCACGCTGCTCCTGTTGATGGGGCTGGTGAGCGGGCTTTACCTCGGCTTCAAAGCCCAGGAGGAGGCGAAGGGTGAGGCGCCCAAGGGAGACGCGGCCAAGAACGTGGGCAAGAGCGGGGGAACGCCCTGACGGTCGCGGCTTTACCGGTATGCGTGAGGTATAGCGCTCGAACTACTTTAGTTTTGGCCAACGTACGGCGCGGCGATCTGGAGAGACCTGCGCGACAATCTGGATTAGACTCTCAGAGCGCGGTCACGGGCAAATTATCGTGCTGATTGTCGTGGCAAGGCTTTCGTCGATTTCTGATTGTCGCGCAGGTCTCTCCCAGATCGCCGCGCTATAGCCAACGTCGGCTTGTGGCGCAACCCCTGGCTTCGTCATCGAAGAGGTCTGCATTCAGGTAGCGCTAAGGACGTCACGAACGGCCGACATCGGCGGATAGTGTTGAAAAAGTCCGGCTTGAAGTCGTTCTGAAGCACTTCTTTATTCGGCATGTCGAGGTCAAGCGCTTTCGAGCTTGCGGCTTCTCCGGCGTTTGACGTCTTTCGCCGGGCCTCGCTTCTCTACGGGATCGGCTTTAGCCCTCCCAGCATGGGATCAGGAGAATGAAGCGGCACAATCTGATTCGCGGCCTGATCGGCTGCAGTGAGCGACCGGTCCGAGTGCTTCAACGAACTCGCCTCATCCATCGTCCCGCGAAGGACGTGCTTCCGCCGGTGGCGGAACTTGTCTCTCTCCTTTACTGCCTTCCCGGTCAGATAGCGGCTGGCGAGGCCTCCCGCGTCCAGCGGAATTCGGTGCCGTCCACCCACATGCGGTGCGTGATGACCGCCAGCCGGCGGGCGAGTGCGACGATCGCTTTTCGCAGACCGCACCGCTTGGCGACATTCATCGCCCACGCCTTCAGCCATGACCACTTCTTGACGCGCGTTAGCATCACTTGGGCGGCTTCGTAGAGCAAGGTGCGCATCATTCCGTCGCCGCACAGCGAGACGCGACCGACGCGGTGACTTTCACCTGATTGGTTGAGCACCGACGTCCGTCCCAGGATGAACCCCACCGTTTTGGAGTTTCTGAATCGCTGTGGAATGTCGATCGTCGCGGTATAAGCCAGCGCCACCACAGGACCGACGCATCGTCATCAAGCGCCGACAGACCTCATCGTCCCACACGATTCTCAGAAGTCTGCGATGTAGAAATGTAAACTGTTCTCGCAGCTTGCAGCGCGCCTCCAGCAGCGGCGTGACAATTTCGGCCAGTTCACAGCGTCCTTCGACGAGCTCGCGAATCCGATCCTCAAACTTGACGGTCCCGACGAAGCCAACCTTGAGCCCAAAATTGCGCAACAGGCCGCGCAGGTCGTTCTCGATGGCGAAGGCCTTTTCCTGCAGCAGCTTGCGCGCCGTCAGCAGCGCGCGGCGCTTCTGGCTCGTCAGCGTCTTGACATGCACCGGGCGGAACAGGTTGACGCGCTTCATCTGTGCGATGCCGCGCGCATCATTGCGATCCGTCTTGTTCGGCCGCGCCTTGAGGAATGCCTTGGTGTGTCGGGTCTCGATGCAGATTGCCGGCAAACCGGCCCTGGCCAGGCCTTCGAACAGCCATTGCGACAACGGTCCGGCCTCGAGCCCGATCCGCTCGATGCGCAAGGCGGGATCTTTCAGAACCGCGGTGAGGTCGTCGGGGTGGCTGACCACCTTGACCTCGCGGCAGATCTTGCCAGTTTCATCGACAATGCAAACGGCGGTCTCTTTTACCGAGATATCCAATCCGGCATAATGCTTCATGCTGCGTTTCCTTTCCTGATGCTTGTGGCCGTAGCTGCAGACCACGTTCTATCATCAGCTCGGAGCGCAGCACCTCCGTCCATCACCGTCGAAGATGGGGCTCAAGCCGAATATCCCATCTGATTCAGTCTCCTTGGGAAAAGGAGATTGAGTCGATGATGGGCGAGCGGACTGTGATGCAGGAAGCGCTGTTCTACGAGTTCAGCATCGAACGGAAGCAGATGGTCTGATGGCACGTGACGGGCGCGGACCAGGTCGTCCACAGCCTGGCGGACATGATCGGCTTTCGCATGAAGATGATCGCCGCCGGCTACGAGGACGGCAACGACGCCAACCGGCTGCGCTCCGATCCGGTCTTCAAGATGGCCAAGCATGCGCTGCCGTCGGGCCGGGATCTGGCCTCCCAATCGACGCTGTGCAGGCTGGAGAACCTGCCCGGCGTGCGGGAGCTGGTCGCCATGGGGCGGGCGATGGTCGACCTCTATTGCGCCTCTTTCCGGCAGGTGCCGAAGCGGATCGTGCTCGACATTGACGACACCTTTAATGCCGTGCATGGCGGCCAGCAATTGCGCCTGTTCAACGCCCATTATGACGACGGCGAGCTTCGCGAGCGGATGAAGGCGATCGCGCAGGAGCGTCGCCGGTTCGGCTACCGGCGTCTTCTCGTGATGCTGAGGCGGGAGGGCCTGGTCGTGAACCACAAGAAGCTGTTCCGGCTCTATCGGGAGGAGAAGCTCGCCGTTCGCCGCCGTGGCGGCCGCAAGCGGGCGATCGGGACCAGGGCGCCGATGGTGGTGCCGCTGAGGCCCAACGAGCGCTGGTCGCTCGACTTCGTATCGGACCAGCTCACAGACGGGCGCCGCTTCCGCATCCTGGCCGTCGTCGACGACTGCACGAGAGAGTGCCTGGCACTCATCGTTGATACGTCTCTCTCGGGCATGCGGGTTGCCCGAGAATTGGACCGGCTCATCACCGAGCGCGGCCGGCCGAGAATGATCGTCAGCGACAATGGCAGCGAGTTCACCTCGAACGCCATCCTCTCCTGGGCGGATCAGAACCGCGTCAAATGGCATTACATTGCGCCCGGCAGATGCAGAATGGCTTCATCGAGAGCTTCAACGGCCGACTGCGCGATGAACTGCTCAACGAGACGCTGTTTACTTCGCTCGCTCAGGCACGCGTCGCCATCGCCTGTGGCGCGCCGACTACAACACCGCGCGGCCGCATTCCCAAATCGCCTGGCGGACACCGGCCGAGTTCGCCACCACCTTCAATCTGCGACGGTCGCTCGCGCTGCGCTGTGCCAAAGGCTCCGCGCCAGCGCCCGTCGCTCCACCCGCCCAGCAGGGCACCGGTGAGATGCATGAATAGACGCAGCATGATTTCAAGAAAGCAAAACACGGTTCAATTTAATAGTCCAAAGTATGACAAAGTTCGGATCAAAGTCTTGCGGGCTGATTGGAAATGAAGCTTGCAAGCTGTTTCGACCTGCTGGCGTCCCGGCGGTGAAGCACCCCGATTCAAATGTGCTCAATGATCGGCGCGATTGCGCTCCAGCTCCTCCGGGCGACGGCTTCTCCACCTCTAATCGTGGAGCCTCAACAGGTTCTCCCTCTGACAAGGTCAAGGCGGCTGATGAGGGGTTTTAGACATTAGCTGGCGTGAACTCGATCCCAATTGCAGCGGTTAATCCGGATCGGCAGTTCGACCGCCCTGGGGTTGGAGTTGAGGTAAGCTTGGGCGTAGGCTCGACTCACGCAGCGCGGTCCGGATGAAACGCTCAGTCAGTGCGCGCGTCGCCGGCTTGTCAAACCCACAGGTCGGGCAGTAGTCAGATACTTACCGTCAGGGAAACGCGCGATCTGAAGCGTATTGAGTGCGCTTCGGTCTCTAACGGGTCGGAAAACCTAGACTAAGTCAAAAACTCCTGTGATTGCTCAGGAAATGGGGGTAGTAACAATGGAATATGCTTATGGGCATGATTCATTGAAGGGGACTTGCGACAATAGCCGCTGGGGAGGGGCTCAACGCGGTCAACGGCGACAGTGCCGAAGATGCGACTTGAGACCGTTTAAGAGAACGTGCCGTTGCGGTACTGCTCGCTGGTGTTTCTGACGACGAGCGCGCCGACATTCAGCAGTTCGTGCGCAAGCTCGATGAGAAAGCGCTCAGTGCAGTCGAGGCGCAGAAAGTCCTGAAAGCTATCATGTCGGAGTCGCAGACTCTGCTCCCAGTGGCGCGGGGGCCGGGATGGTGGAATGTGGCGTGCGATATATTGCAGTCTCCGCCGTGGATGTCTTCTTCTCGCTCTGGCCTTTTGGACGTCGCAAGAAGGGCTGAACACCTCGCTGACGTTCATTGTGGCAATGCTGGGCGTGGCAATCTGTTGTACGGCACAGGGGCGCAGGAGGTCGGAACCTTCGGCTCGAATCCGGAACTGGCGGCCCAGTTGCTTCAAGTGCGCGAGGAGGCAAAGGCTACTGTGACAAGGCTGGTGGAGCCCGTGGAGGGGGGCGAAGCTCCTCAGCCCAAAGCGCCCGACGGACCGGCAATTGCACTGCCGAAGGCGATTTCCCCCGGCGCAGCGAACCTAGTGGTCGCGGGCGGCGCGGCTGTGCTCACGGCATTCTTCGGCCGGGGGGTGATCACCTACCAGAATCAGATCCGGCAGGTGTTCCGTGACTACGATCAATACACCAAGGTGAGGCTTGAGTTCTACGACGCTGCGGTGAACGAGTGCACCGATCCCAACGTGCTCGATAAGTCGCTCTCAAGGCGCCGGAAGCGGGCCGATCGGAGTTGATGGATGATACGCTGCGAAAAATTCTCCAGAGCGCCTACTTGAGACCGGGCTTGGCGCGCTTACGGTAAAGCGGAGGACAACGGGTTGGAGTTCATTGTGTTCGAGCGCGATCTGGGAGAGAGCGGAAGGATCAAGCTCCACGGTGCCGCTGCCAGGTACCACAAAGTACGCCGCCGACCTCAGCTACTTCAGTTTCCGCGGCGTTGTCGGCAACGGCGAGCAAAATGACCAATGCCTGGTGCGTGTGTCGCAGGATTCGTGTCTGTTCATCATCACGGTAAGGGATGCTGCAGACGTCAATTGAGTGCCCCGCGTCGTCATTCGTGCTTAGCGCTCGATCGTTAGTGGTCGAAAGCGAGGACCCGGTGGTACCACGATGAAAATTGGTGAGACAGCGATCTGCCTGTCGCTGGCGCTGACGCTGTGCGCAGCCCCGGCGCGCGCAGACACCTGGCCAGCCGCTGCTCTCGGACGAGGCGCTCGCAGGCTGGTTGACCACCTTCAACGAAATTAACATCGAGAGCCCAACTGGTGGACTTAACCTGGTGCTTGTGACGCACCTCAATGCACTCAATGACTGGATCCACACCGGAAGACATCCGCCGGTTCCGGGAGTGGAAGCGTGACGACGAGATCGTCAGCGGACTGATTCCGCTCGCCGCCGGGTTGCGGTCGGAGAACCGGAGCCCGGCGACATTGGTCCTTGGCAACGTGGTCGACAATACTAACGTGTGTTATGTAATCGCCTATTTTGCCAATACGCCCGAGATAGGCGCGGACGGCCAGTACAATCTGCTGCAGGTGGTCCAGCAAGTAGCAAGCTACGCTTTCAGGCGATTTGGGAATGCGGCCGCGCGGGGTTGTAGTCGGCGCGCCACAGGCGATGGCGACGCGCGCCTGAGCCGCCGAAGTAAACAGCGTCTCGTTGAGCAGTTCATCGCGCAGTCGGCCGTTGAAGCTCTCGATGAAGCCATTCTGCATCTGCCGGGCGCAATGTAATGCCATTTGACGCGGTTCTGATCCGCCCAGGAGAGGATGGCGTTCGAGGTGAACTCGCTGCCATTGTCGCTGACGATCATTCTCGGCCGGCCGCGCTCGGTGATGAGCCGGTCCAATTCTCGGGCAACCCGCATGCCCGAGAGAGACGTATCAACGATGAGTGCCAGGCACTCTCTCGTGCAGTCGTCGACGACGGCCAGGATGCGGAAGCGGCGCCGGTCTGTGAGCTGGTCCGATACGAAGTCGAGCGACCAGCGCTCGTTGGGCCTCAGCGGCACCACCATCGGCGCCCTGGTCCCGATCGCCCGCTTGCGGCCGCCACGGCGGCGAACGGCGAGCTTCTCCTCCCGATAGAGCCGGAACAGCTTCTTGTGGTTCACGACCAGGCCCTCTCGCCTCAGCATCACGAGAAGACGCCGGTAGCCGAACCGGCGACGCTCCTGCGCGATCGCCTTCATCCGCTCGCGAAGCTCGCCGTCGTCCGGCCTGCTGGTCTCGTAGCGAACCGTCATGCGGCAACAGCCGATGGCTTTACACGCCCGCCGTTCGCTCATCCCGAAGCCTTCCTTCAGCTTTCCGCTTGGCCGCGGGCGTCACCATTCCTTTCCCACAACATCCTTCAACGCGGCATTGTCGAGCATGGCGTCGGCCAGAAGCCGCTTCAGCCGCGTGTTCTCGTCCTCCAGAGCCTTCAGTCGCCGAGCCTCGGAGACATCCATCCCGCCGAAGCGGGCCTTCCAGTTGTAAATCGAGGCGTCGCTGACCCCGTGCTTGCGGCACAGATCGGCAACCGATACCCCGGCCTCATGTTCCTTCAAAATTCCGATGATCTGCTCTTCAGAGAAGCGGCTACGTTTCATGTCCTGGTCCTCTCGATGGGCCAGAACGAACTTCAAACCGGATTAGATCAGAGGGGCAAGGTCACTGACAAACAAGCCTCGACCGGGGGGCTGGTAGCATCCATCTCAGAAGGAGTCGTGAAACCGAGGTCGCTGTCATCGGGCAATGCGGTCTGAGAAAAAGACAGGCCTCATGCTAACAAGTATCCGGTTGACTTTTTCGTCGGACGCAGGTCGTTGCCAACTATCGTAAACGGGAGTACTTTTACCTTTTTAAAGGTGGGACTATGAGTATCGGCGCCACCGTTCCCACGCTTCAGAAATTGACTCGGACGCTACTTGCCGGTGTGCGCCTTGCAGGGCCGCTAGCTCGGGATATCGTTACTGCAGTTTATCTCTTAGTTGTACGAAGATGGATAGTAAGTGTGCTGGTTATGAGCATACTACTTTCTTGGTATTTGGCTCGCCCAAAAGGAGAACTTCATCTGGTCTCTCTGCCTGCTGTTACAAAAGTAGCCGAGAAAAAGCAGTTAGCGACCTGATTTATTTCTTTTATCAGATACTTACATCGAGCACGCAGTTACCCTGCATTCTCAACTCTCTCTCGCGATGGACTTCCCTGCTTACGAAGTGCCGACTCCGAAATCCTCGGCTCCAGTGCCATCAAATCTGGATGAATTTATTGAGTCTTTCTTCATCGACACTTCGGCCAAGAGTGAGTCTATAACGTTTTCCCTTCGTCTTAACGCGTTAGCAATTATAAAGCGAACATATGATTTATTTGGTCTGACTGATTACTATATTGTAATTCACAGCATCGATGCCGCACCGTGCGCCGACGAAAGCTCTGCGAAATGCTTAGCGGTGGTGGCTCAGTATTGGCCATCGGCCCTGCGGCCCCAACGGCTAGTCGGCACGAAAGCGGAGTTGGCACAGAATCTGTCCGTCCTGGTTCTGCGCGGAGCGCTACGAAATGCTGGCGATGAATGGCGAAGTCAGGCATCGCCTGGCGACACTCCTCCTTTCATAATGGCCCCAGATATCCCCTCGACCATGGTCGGTTTGGACGCCGTGGCGAAAGGTGTGCAACTACTACAACTCGGCCCAGCTCATGAGGCCTGCCGGGACAAGACAGACCTTGAATGCATAAAGGTCGCACAATCCTTCTTTGAACTTAGCATCGTCGAGGAAGCCAAGGCAGCAGAACAAACGCTTAGCCCCATCGCTGCATTTGGTCAGTCGCTCATTGAAATCGATTCCGCTCTTCGGGCATCCCGAAAGCTTGCCTCCGAGCTAACTGTGGAGGGGCATCTGCACATGGCCGAACTGTCGGCTACTCGAGCGCTAACCAGCGAGTCCCTTCGGGCTATTAGCGAGTCTACGCGGTGGGATGATTTCCACCTAGATCTCCTACAGCTTGGCGGACTTCGGCCGAATCGTCACCTTATAGATTTGTCACGTCGGTTCGCGTGCGCTCTGGCTGATTACCGTCGAGCTGACTGGCAAGGATGCATAAAAAAGGTTCGCGAGATAAAGGACGTTCCGTCATCTTTGCAGCCCTATTTAGAGGCGGCTCAAACCGACGCGACTTTAGGAACTGCGACGGCTGAAGATCTACAGAACGAGTTAAAGGCTCTGAACGAGCGTATTGGCTCGCTTGGCGGCAATTCCGATGCTAGTTCAAAGCTGCGTTTTGCGCTTCGACGAATCATGCTGAAACATGTATGCAGTCGCCCAGATACCGCTGACTTGGCCTCATTTGAAGAAATGATTCGGGCGACGGTGAATGACGCGCCGAGTGTTGATGCAAGGAGAGGGGTTTTGCTGCAGAGCGCGTCCTGCCGGACTGCTCAGACCTACCCTTCCACCTTAGCAGTCGCCGAAATTATAAAACAAGTCAAAGGAATGCGCGCGGGGGGTGATCGGCCGCGGTTTATGCTCCTAATTTCTGAGTACCGGCTGCGCAGCGGAGATTTAGACGACGCTTACGAGACGGCAGTTGAAGCACTCGAGCTACCTTGGGCGGGTGCCTTTATTCGGAATACCAGCGACTTCGCACGCTTACTACAATACGGGGCAAAAGGAGAAGCTCTTTACTTGGCCGCCTTGTCGGTACCTAACGAGACGGCGAGCATAGAGACCTGCGAGGGAGGCGACGAGTACGAACCATGAAACATATTAGGGTCGCGTTGCTTTTAATCGTTTTTCTACTATCCCTATCTGCTCTCGTGAATGCAGGCGGTATCACGTTGGCCCATTCCTATCGCGAGGGTAGCCCAGTGGATCGTTGGGCCAACCATTTAAAGGATTGCTTAGAGTCCCGGACCGGAGTGTACATTGACGTTATAGGTGAGGGCACTCTGGGCCGATCCGGTGATCTCGCTGAGGCTGTTAAGCGTGGCTCAGTTGATATAGCCATCCTCCCTGCGACATCGTTATGGCGGCAATGGCCTGAGCTTTCGGAATTGGGCCAGTCAGCCCCAATTTCTGACCCGGAACAGATGATGGGTTTGTCACAGAGCACTCGATTCCTGTCCCGGGTCAACGAGATCGGCGAGCGGTCGTATGGGTTAGGGGTGCTCTCTATAGGATGGGAATTTTCCGTTCTGGTGGGACGAAAGGGAGGGCTAAGCGACGATGCGTTGCATGGTGGAACATTCTTGATTCCGCGTGCGGCAAAGGAGTTCGCCAAGCCTATCGATGAAGTCGATCTTCCAACCAAGTTAATTCGAAGGACTGGCGCCAGTTCGATCGCTGTGGAGCTTCGTGACATTCCCAATGCATTGGGCTCAGTGATGGTGAACGGCGCTCTGGTAAGGGTCGATGCCCTGCTTGGGGAAACTCTGGAGAGTAAGTGGTTAGATGATTATGGTCAGTTGCAATGGTCGGACGACTACGTTCTCTTTCCTACACCTATTGTTGTCATAGTGAACACGACCTCGTACGTGTATCAGGAGATCTTTCAAACCTTTTCGGAACACTCGGCCTACAGTTGCCTGGATGAGACGAGGCGGTTCAACATGTCTACCTTTGAAAGAGCCCGTGCATTGGCTGGCAAGGCGAGAGGCGGAGGGATCAGCGTCATTGAGGTCACTGATATTTGGAAGGATGCATTTAGGAGCGTCACTGCCAAGCAAGGGTCTCCTAGCGACAAGATAGCAGAGGCAGTTAGAGAAGAACTGCTGAATTGAGGGCTCTGGCTGGGAAACGCTTATCAGCGCGCCCGTCGAAATGGACTTAGTCGACCACGAGGTCGGGCATGCTCCTGCAAGGGTCCCGACCGACAACTCGGTGTGCTGCTGTGAGCCCGCGTAAGAACGAGAGCTTGCGGCCTACCTTATGAAGCTCGTGGTTCGGCTTGAGCGGCGTCGATACGTCTTCTTCATCTCTCCCTTGTTCCCTCTAAGTCTACGCTGTTTCCATGGCTCGACATCTACTGGAGCAAGATTAAGCGTTGGCGGCGAAGACACCAATTTTGAAGCCCACATGCCCCGCCCTTCTAGCTGTTAATCTGGAGTGGCTCGATTGGAAATTTTCGAAATCGCTGCCATTGCACTGATTGTATTGCTGTCGGTGTATGGATTCTGGCTCTATTACCGCGCGGTTGGTTCATTTCCAGGTGAACCTCTCCGGCCTCTCGGCCATTGGCTGAGGGTTCTTGTCGGGGTGTTTGATGCCTTCATTCTGTTCATGATCCCTCCATTTCTGGCCGCGAATGGCTGCGGGACGTTCCCCACCTCCTACATTATCGGGCGATTAGTGATACCGGCGCTGGTGCCACCGGGCTATGACGTGGACGGATCGCTGCTGCAACGCATAAGCCAGACGGCCCGCGACTTCGTTTTTGACAAGGTCTTTTCAAAGGTTGCTGCACTGATCTTCGTGGTCGTAGTTCCTTGGGTGATGAATCGCCTGTTCGGCGAGGCTCCCTTGGTCCAGAATTATCTCGTTTTCCTTGCCACGCAATTTCCTCCGCCTCCGCTGCAAGTTTATAAGCAGTTCACTTCTCACGCTTTTGCCATGAGTGGATGGTTTTATGTTGCTCTGATGATGTATCGACCTCGCAAGCCAGTCCGCTTTCGACATAGGCGGCGAGCTAGAGCACGTCCTGTGATCGATGAATCGATTGTGATGTGACGGCTGCGTTTTGTGCTGATTCAACATCCATCTCGATGGAGGTTGATGATGGGAAGAGCATTGAGCGTGGATCTTCGGTCGCGGGTCTTGAAGGCTTCGGGACGAGGGCATGTCGGCGCGGCAAGCGGCGGCGCGGTTCGGCGTGGGAGTGTCCAGCGCGATCCGCTGGATTGCGCGGGCGAAGATCGGCGAACTGGCGCCACGCCCGCAGGGCCGCCGCCGCGCCTCCAGCCTCGATGCGCATAAAGCCTTCATCGTCGGGCTGATCGAGGAGCGCAAGGACATCACGCTGAACGAGATGGTGGAGCGGCTCGTCGCCGAGCAGTCAGTGCGGATCAGCCGCAGCGCCTTGAGCGCCTGGCTTCGCGGTCACGGCTGGACATACAAAAAAAGGCCGCGCACGCACTGGAGCAGGGTCGCCTCGACATCCTGAAGCGGCGCCGGGACTGGTTCGACGGCCAGCTCGATCTTGATCCGGCGAAGCTCGTGTTCATCGATGAGACCGGCCTCTCCACAAAGATGGCCCGCCTGCGTGGAAGAGCGCCGCGCGGCGAGCACTGCCGGGCCGGCGTGCCGCATGGGCAGAAGGCGTCTGCGAGCATGCATTGTCACAACTCGAACAGCAATGGCGAGCTACGACTTGGCACTTTCCATTCGACCGGATTTTGTGGACGCTCTCGTCAACAGGGGTGCGGCCGGGCTCAAGTTGGGAAGGGCAGTGAAGGCCGAACAAGATTTCAAGGAGGCGCTCTCACTCAATCCGAAGAATTTGCTCGCTTCCTACAATTTGGGACGTGTGTACGTGGACCTTGGCCGGCTCGATGACGCCATTGAGCAATTCAGCCAAACTCTCCTTATAGAGATAGAGCCGGCACATAGGTTGGCCCTGTACAATCGAGGCATAGCCTACTTCGAGCAAAAGAAGGGTGAGCAGGCGCTGGCCGACTTGGACGCAGTGATCCGGATGTCCGAAGCCAACGCTTCGCCATTGAACGGCTCACCAACGGGCGATTAATTACGACCTGTCTGATTTCTCGTCGCAGAATGGCGTCCAGGCCAGCGAGGCGGCGCTCGCTTCAGCCTATCCAAACGCGGGATGCTGTATCACCTAAACGGCAGCTTCGATCTTGCGATTGCTGATTATGACAAAGCCGCGAAGTTCAATCCTGACTTGAAAGACACTGCCCTCCTACGAGGTAAGGCACAGCGGCTGGAGAAAGTGACGTGGTGAATGGGACTTAACGTTCGCGTAGGGTCAGGTCGACTCAAGCCGCAGCGCGAACGGCAGCGTTTGAGAAGGGCCATGAACGTCGCGAAATGGCGCTACCGACCTTTCTCAGGAAGGCTGCACACCGACGCGATCGTCCTTTCGCCTTGCGCAAACCTCCCTTCCGAGTGAGGCGTTGAGTGCGTCGGCTTGGTGGACTGAGGCACTTCTGAGTGGGACAACAACATCGACAAACATTGGAAAAGATTGGAATACTCTGAAGTCCCACTGATCTCTAAGCAATTGATTTTTGTGGCTTTCTGAACACCCTCCGGGCCCACCATTATCGTTATTTATCAATGGCTTAGCGGATTTTTGGCCTTCGGTTAGCCAATTATATCTGGCGAACCTCATTGCATCACTTTGATATTATTGACTTATGGTGGGCTGCCGACAACGGCTGCTGCCACCGGAACTCAACGTCATCGAGATAGCCTGCCAGGATCCGAACAAGCTCCTGCTGACCGGCCACGTCAACGAGACGGGAACGCACACGACAGTGGGGCGCGACGCCCTATGTCGCGGATACCGCGGGGTTCCACACATGCGGGGTGCTGGGGACGGAAGACGAACTGGTCTGGTATTTCGACAACGTCGAAGTCGCGCGCGCCACAGATGGCGGGCGGCACCGACAGACCGTCGACATGGATTCAGGTATCGTCCGAGATACGGTTTGTTGCTCCGTCCTGATGTGGCGCAGCCTGAAATCGCGCCAGACGCCACGAACTCCATTGATCTTTGCGCGAAGCGCCCTGCGTGACATCGCCCTGAACCTGTTCACCACCCTCGACATCCTGCTCCAGGAACGCAGCGCGACAAGGGTTGCGCCCAGGCTCCGGCGAAGCACCTCGGCGATGAGCCGCACCCTGTCGCGGCTCAGGGAGGCGCTCGGCGATCCGGTCTTGGTGCCTGCACAGGCGCGGCGGCAACCGGCTGGGCCTCGGTCAGGAAAGACAGCACGACCGGGGGTAGCGCTGCGGAATTGGGCGCATAGATGCCGCAACGCGATATAAGACTCCTCTTGTTGACGTGCTTCCCCAGATAGTGCCAGACGGTGCGGGTGGCGTAGGGGAGATTGTTGGCTCGCCACGATATGCCCATAGTAATGCCCCGCAGGTACCGCCGCTGGTACGTTTCGAACGGCATGAGGATCGTCTGTCCAAACGTAGGGGTCTCGCCGCGCGTCAGTTCCGTCAAAAATATGCGCTGGTGCCGATACGCCGCGAGCCCAGTATAGCGTGAACGCTGTACGATGCCGTTTTCGGCATCTTCGATGCGCTCAAGCGAGGAAACCAGAACTTGTCCGCCATTCTCGCGCAAGTGAGCGCAGGTGCAGACGATCCGGTCAGGCCAGGACAGCGACGTGTGCCACGCCTGGTAGAATCCGAGATAGGGTTCGAGTGCATGCAGGTCGCCCGGAAAGGCATCCGCTAGCGGGCCTGTAAGGTCGGCGTGTCGGCGCCGCTCGCCCAATTTGCTGCGGAACACGCCCGGAGGAAGGTCGAAATCGGCTGGTTCGAGGCCAAAGGCTGCCGCGATCGTCAGGAGATTATGGGCGGAAGGAAGGGTTCCTGCATTGAGGTAGCGGTTGAACTGCTGCCGGTTGATACCGATGGTGCGGCACAAATCGGATACCGATCTGTGGGTGCTGCAGGCAAGTTTCAGGTTGCTGCTGAAATTGGCCCATGGCTTGCTCATGGAGGCAGTATAAACTCGCTTAAAAACGCTTCAAGCGACGAAATTGCGTTGCCAAGACCTCGGCCTAGTATCGGCCACAAGGCTTCAGTCCAAAGGGGAACCCAATGAGCGCTTCCAGCAGGTTATCGAGTCTCTCACGCCGTGATCTTCTTCAAGCGGGGGTGGCTCTAGGCCTTGTCGCAGCCGCAGGCTCGCTGGCGTCACCGGCCGCGGCACAAACGCCAGTGCGCGGTGGACAGTTGCGGCTGGGGCTCGATGGCGGCGCCTCCGCCGATACGCTTGACCCGGCCTTAGCGTCCGCCAGCGTCAATTTTGTGATCGCGCATTGCTGGGGCGATACGCTGGTCGAATCCGATCCCAACACGGGCGCGGCGGTTCCCTCGCTGGCCGAATCCTGGTCCCCGTCGGCCGACGCCAAGGAGTGGACCTTCAAGATACGCAAAGACGTTCGTTTCCACGATGGCAAGGCATTTACTGTTAGCGATGCAGTCGAGACCTTGCGCCGCCACGCCGGAAAGAAATCGCAATCGGGCGCACTCGGCCTGCTGTCCGGGATAGACCGCATCGAGGAACGGTCGGGCGACATGGTGGTGACGCTGAAGGAGGCCAATGCTGACTTGCCGCCGATATTCACCGATTATCATCTTCAGATCCAGCCGGGCGGCGGCGTGGAAAAGCCGACAGCTGCCATCGGCACTGGCCCCTACAAGCTGGTTGCGTTCGAGCCGGGCATTCGCGCCGCTTTCGAAAAAAACACCGACGATTGGCGCCAAAACCGGGGCTACGTCGACAGCGTCCTTATTACCGTGATGAACGACCTGACTGCCCGGACCAGCGCCTTGCGGTCCGGTCAGGTCGATTTTATCAGCACCGTCGAACCCAAGATCGTTCCGTTGCTGAAGCGGGTTCCGGGCGTCGAGATCCTGCGCACCTCCGGCAAGGGGTTCTATTCCTTCCTGATGCATTGCGACACCGCGCCCTTCGACAACAATGATCTGCGTCTGGCGCTCAAATATGCGATAGACCGCGAGGCTATACTCAAGCGGGTTCTGGGCGGGTTCGGCACCATTGGCAATGATTACCCGATTAACGCCAACTATGCGCTAGCGCCTACCGATATAGAGCAGCGCAATTACGATCCCGACAAGGCTGCATTCCACTTCAAGAAGTCTGGCCTTCAGGATCCAATCCTGCTGCGCACCTCGGAAGCGGCGTTCCCCGGCGCAGTCGATGCGGCCCAGCTTTTCCAATTGAGCGCGGAAAAGGCCGGTATCAAGATCAATGTGCAGCGCGAGCCGAGTGACGGCTACTGGTCGGAAGTCTGGAACGTCAAGCCGTTCTGCACCTCCTTTTGGGGTGGTCGTCCGACGCAGGATTCGCGCTATTCCACTTCCTACGTTTCCAACGCGGAGTGGAACGACACCCGCTTCAAGCGGCCGACTTCGACAAGATGGTGGTGCAGGCGCGCGGTGAACTGGATGAGACCAAGCGGCGCGTACTCTACCGTGACATGGCGCTCATGGTGCGAGATGAGGGCGGCTTGATACTGCCGGTATTCAACGACTTCATCAACGCCTGTACGAGCCATCTCAAGGGTTTTGTTCCCGATATTGGCAATGACTTTTCCAATGGCCGCATCGCCAGCCGGGTCTGGCTGGAGGCTTGAACCGGGAAATAATCGTACCTTTCCGGCGGCGGGATAGTGTGCTTGCCACCGCGTGGAGCTTTGGTGGTTGATCGCATGACGAACAGGAATTTCCGTGTCATTGAAAATGAGTGGATCGTCCTGAAAGACGACACCCGGCTCGCCGCGCGCATGTGGATGCCCGAAACGGTTCCTGGCGGGTGCCGGCGGTGCTCGAATTCCTGCCTTACCGCAAACGCAACGGCACCGCCGCGCGTGACGAGTCCACCTATCCGGTCTTCGCGGCGGCCGGCATCGCGGGCGGGCGTGTCGACATTCGCGGTTGCGGAGAATCCGGCGGCGTGATCGAGGGCGAATATACCGCGCGCGAGCGTGCCGACGCCGTCGAGGTTATCGAATGGATCGCAGCGCAGGACTGGTCGAACGGCAATGTCGGCCTTCCAGTCGCGGTCCCCCGATCCCGATCTTGTCGGAGAACGCTGGCGCGACATGTGGCTTGAGCGCCTGGAAGGCGAGCCGTTCTTCATGGAGGAGTGGCTGACCCACCAACGCCGCGACGACTTCTGGCGTCACGGTTCGATCTGCGAGGACTTTGACGGTTTTTCCGTTCCCGCACTGGTGATTGCCGGATGGGCCGACGGCTACCGCAACACGCCCTTGAAGGCGGTCGCCGGGATGCCGCAAATGGCCTGGGGCCTGATCGGTCCATGGGTTCACAAGTATCCGCATTTCGCCTATCCGAAGCCCCGCGTCGATTTTCATGCCGAGGCAATTTCATGGTGGCGGCATTGGCTATCCGCAGAAGACAACAAGGTGGAGCATACGCCGAGGCTGCGTGCTTATATCCTGGACGGGCCGCGACCCGGCCGCCGGCGCGAGACCGACCCGGGCTATTGGGTTGCCATGGACAGATGGGACGTTCCCGACACACTCGTCCTTAGCCTGGACGCGTCGGGCAGGCTCGCTCGGTGCAATTCATCGCATGCTGAAGGAAATACCCTCCTGCACTCTCCTCAAGATACAGGCACCGCGGCGGGAGAGTTCTTCACGCTGAAGCCGGATTCGGAAATGGCCGGCGACCAGCGTATCGACGATGCTGGATCACTCATTTTCGACAGCGTCGTCCTTGCCGAAGAATACGTCGTGTTTGGCCAGCCGCTCGCAAAACTGTCGCTTTCCAGTGATGCCAACTTCGCCAACCTTGCCGTCAGGCTCGTCGACGTCCATCCCGACGGTGCGGCGACGCGCGTCAGCTACGGTGTGCTCAACCTCTTGCATCGCAACGGCAATGCCGAACCACAGCCTCTGAAGCCGGGCGAGACGGTCGAAATCGAGTTGGTGCTCGATGCGTGCGGCTACCGTTTTGCGCCCGGCCACCGTCTGCGTCTGTCCTTGTCGAGCGCCTATTGGCCGACGATCCTGCCGCCGCCCTGCGACGCAACGCTGACGATCGATCTTGCCACGCTGCGATTGGAACTGCCGCTGCTTGGCGAGCATCGCAGGGTCGAAATCCCGCAGCCATCCAATCCCGATCCTCTGCCCCGTTACGAGGTCCTGACGGACGGATCGTCGGGCCGCTCTGTTGAACGCGATCTGCAAAATGGCGTGACGCGCTACCGGGTGCACGAGGATACAGGTCTTAGCCGCCATCCGGGCAACGGCTTGTGCACGCGCGACATCCGGCAGGAGGTATGGTCGATAGCGCCCGATAACCCGCTATCGCTGACCGCAGAGATCCGCTGGACGTGCCGTGCCGAGCGGGAAGGCTGGCGAACGCAGAGCCATTGCACCACGCATCTCTCCTGCACGGCGACCGAATGGGTGGTGTCGCAACGGATCGAAGCACTGGATGACGGCCGCAAGGTGTTTGAGCGCGAGCGCAATTCCCGCATCCCGCGTGGCCACATGTAATAGATCGCCTATCGCTACGGCTTCGGCAATGCCGGGCATTTCAGCCGGGTATTTCAGCCAGCACACCGGCATCACCCCGACCCATGTAAGGCATCCGAACCGATGCGCAAGCGGCTCTACCAATGCGTGAACTAATGCGTGACGTGGGTTCGTAACCGGATGGAGCTGCGCGATTCTCCGATCCCTCACGGCCCCCTCAAGCTCAATCCACTTTTCCCAGCATCCTGGTGGGCGGCGGGACGAGTGGGCCGATGACGGCATTCGCTCGATCAAGGTCATAGGCGATGCCGGGGCGCCAGGCCCGATTGCCTGGGCGACCTACGCCGGCCATCGTTTCGCTCGTGAGCTGGACGAACTCGATATCGGCGACGCGCTGCCGTTCAGGCGAGAAGTGACGGCACTGGCCGCGGAATAGAGGACGGGATCCTTAATCCAGGCTTTTGGGAGATCGTGTTGGGAAGCGCGATCTCTAGTGGAAATGACGGTTTTTTACCTGCCGCGAAGATGGACCTGTACCAGGCTGTGAAGGAGGTAAGGGTAACCTTCTACCTTAAAGCGGTCGCGGGACGATACGGTACAATACGGGAAGACTTTTTATTTTGGCCCACGAAAAAGCCAATGAAATCAATATTTCTCGCACATCCTCCGGGCCCACCATTGGCTCCTGCTGCCATTGCCCGCCGGTGCGCAGGAAAGCTCGGCCTCGAGCTCCGGCAGCGGCGGCAATTCGACCACAACCGGCTGGCTGGACACCTTGCTTTTGTCTGTCTTGCACGGCTTGATCCGGATCCACTTCTCCACGGGTCGGACTGCCCAGTGCGGCAAAAGGGCGGCTGCGGCGTGAAAATAGGACAGGAGAAGAGGCCGATCTCGTCCGCGTTCTGCGCAGAGGGTGAGCGTGTGCCATAGACCAAGCGAGTGACGTTCGTTCAACCCACCGGCTGGACCGAGCGGGCCGTCGCCTGAGTAGCACTCACCGTGTCCGTCGTAACGGACGACTTTTGTCTGATAGTGCACCGGCTTCATGCGGTCTTGACGTCGAAAATCGGCCTTCACATATTTTCCGCAGGTTGCTGCCGATTGCTGGGGCGACCATCCTCAACCACCTGAAATCGTTCAAAGATTGGAGGTTTCGATGAGCGAGAGAACATTTGAGAGTCCCGTGTTCGTGAGAGCCGCGGAAGGTCTCATTCAAGAGATCGCCTGTCTTGAGGATGCTTTCGATTTTCTCGACGAATGGCCGAAGCATCGGCGAGGCGTGATCTACGAAACGGCAAAGCGCGCGTGTCACCGCGCCTACGACGGTCTCATACCGTTAAAAGTCGCGCGGGATGCGTTCGCCGGCTTTGCCCGCTCCGTGAAGATCCTCGAGGACGTCGCAACGGCGATGCCTTGGGTGGCAGCCGCAAAGTCGGGCGAGACGGGCGGCGTTGCCGCCTGACCGTTTCGGAGGGAGGAAATCATGCTTTCTCAGCCCTTCGAAAAGCCCGTTCGCGTCTGGGTCGGACTCGGATTCCCGAGGCAGCTGAATTCGGTCGTGGATGCCTACCAGTTCGTCACCGACTGGTGCGGGAACAGCCCTGAACAAAGGGCTGCGATCCGCGCCTGTAAAGCCGCATTGGCCGGCGAGATCGACGCGGAGACGGCGCGCGGCGTTCTCGTGCAGTTCGCCAGGAAGAAAGACATCCTGGTCGAAGACGGAATGATGCCGCCGGTCACCACTACCGGGCAGGTTCTGCAAGCTTGATCCGCGGGCGGTTTCAGAGGCGGTGGCCATCGGGCCGCCGCCCAAAAGGTGCGCCGTGCGAAAACGCGCGCGTCGATGCGCCGGCAGAGTTTGCTGGCGGTTTCTATGTGCACCGCACTCCACTGGGTTGGGCGGTGAGCAAGGTTAAGGTCACAAGCTGTCAGACGTTGCGCCTGTTTCGCTGACTAGATGGGGTAACGGACCGCCAAGCAACCCGCGAGCGGAGCGCGCCACCCAAGCGCCGTAGCAAAGTGAGCCGCCCGCTTAGCGGCCCATTACCCCGCCTAGGTAAGACGTGGCGCCGCGAGCGCCGATGGAGTAATCTTGCCCCATCAGTTCTCGGGAGTAAGAGCCATGAACGCAGTTCCTCGATGGCGGCTCGCAGGCGACTGGTTCGACATCTGCAGCTGCGACATCCCTTGTCCTTGCGAATTTGCACAGCGGCCGACCGGCAATCACTGCCAGGGCGTGCTCGCCTGGCACGTGCGTGAGGGCCAATACGGCGACGTGAAGCTCGACGGCCTGACGCTGGTGGCGCTCGGAGAGTTCGAAGGCAATCTCTGGGCCGGCGAGGCAAAGGCCGTCATGGGCATGTACCTTGATGAGAAGGCCAACGAGAAGCAGCGCGAGGCGCTGCAGACCATCTTCGGCGGGCAGGCCGGCGGCTGGCCGGCGGGCTTTGCCGCCAACATTGGCGAAATGCGCGGCATGGAGTTTGTGCCGATCGCCTTCGAGGTGGCGGGCGACCTCGCCACCTGGCGGGTCGAGATCCCTGGCCGCGTCGTCGGGCGTGCGGAAGCGCTTTCGGGGCCGACTACCCCACCCGGCAAACGCGTGCAGACGATCAACCCACCGGGCTCCGAGGTCGGTCCCGGCCAGGTTGCCACCTGGGGCCGTTCCGTCGAGGTCAGCACCAAGGGCTTCGGCCTCGACTGGACGGGCACTGCCCGCTCGAGCAAGCACATACCGTTCGAGTGGACCGGCCCGAGCTAAGGCGGTGGCAGACCCACGCGCCATCGGCCGGTTCTCCTTGCCGCCGCTTGTCAGAAGGCAGGGCGGCGTGCCACTCGGCCTGCTTGCTTCCCTCGCCCTCCTGACGGCGGCAGCCTGGGCGGTGACGCTCTACCAAACCCTCAGCATGAACATGCCGATGGGCATTGCCGTGCGCGGACGGATTGGAGGCGTGGAGGGTATGGCCGGCATGGCGATGGGCGGCATCGCCGCCGAGCCTTGGTCGATCGGCAACGCCGCCGTGTTTCTCGCGGTATGGACCGTGATGATGGCGGCGATGATGCTGCCTGCTGCTATGCCGATGATCTTCATGTTCGCGTCGGCACAGTCAAGGCGCGAACGCCGCCTTGCAGTTCCGACCTGGATCTTCGTCGCCGGCTATATCCTCGTCTGGGCTGGAGCCGGCTTTCTAGTGTATGCGCTGGTCCAGCTCGGCAGCGATATCGCGATGAGCTTCGATCCGCCTCAGCGTTCGCGTTGGGCGCCGCTCGCGCTCGGCGCGACGCTCGCAGCGGCTGGGCTCTACCAGTTCACGGCGGCCAAGCACATCTGCCTCGGGCACTGCCGCTCGCCACTGGCCTTCATTGCCGAGCACTGGCGCGACGGGCGGATCGGCGCCCTTCGCATGGGGCTGCGGCACGGCCTGTACTGCCTCGGCTGCTGCTGGGCGCTGTGTGCCGTTCTGGTCGCGGCCGGTGTCATGAGCCTCGCCTGGATGCTGCTTTTGACGCTGGTCGTCTTCGTCGAGAAGCTGTTGCCGCGCGGCCACCGCTTCGAGGCGACGGTGGGGATCGCGTTGCTCGTGCTCGGTATCGCGGTGGCGAGCGGCGCGGTGGCGATGCCATGGATGGCAGGGTAGCGCCGACGACGGCTCGGCCCGACGTTAACGGCGTCGGCAAGGAAGCGGGCCGAAGGGAAATCGTCTCTCCGTCGCGGGCGACCACCTCGAAGGGTCCGCCATGGATGTGCATGGGTGGATGAAGCCGTTGTCGGTGCCGATGAAACGCACTTTCAGGGTCTCGCCGACCTTCACGCGGATCGTCTCTGGCGCGAGCCGCTGGAGTGGAGCTTCTCGCCATCGGCACTTCGGCAAGTCCAGCCCGATAAGTAAGTACTCCTCGCGGCCGCTATCAGGCGCCACGTCTGCCGCCGCCAAGGCCAATCCCGTTTTACGAATCGGAGCCTGATATATCCCAGGCGCCGACACCGTTTCCCGCCATTCCCTGGAACAGATCATCCGCTTGCGCCGGTGAAAGGCTCGTGTCGGTGGCGACCCACCAGGTGAGGACCGCAAGAAATGCGCCGGCGATGAACTGGACGGCGAATTCGACGGGCACTCCACCTCCACCGACCCGCTTTTCGACAAGTTCTGCTCGGACAGCGCGGCGGATACGCTCGCGCAATTCGTCATGGATCGTGTCGCCGCTGCTCGCAAGCAGCGCGTGGTGAAGCGACCGGAACGCAAGTGCGTGTTCGAACATGGGAAGGCTAAATGCAAACAGGCGAGTACCAATCTCCTGACTTGCCGACATGCGCCCACGGCTTAGCGACCCCAGATGCGCCTCGATGGTCGCGCTGCGTAGAGCATCCTTGTCTGCGTAGTGGGTATAGAAGGTCGACCTGCCGACATTTGCTCTCTGGCAAATGTCGTCGACCGTGATGGCCGCATATGCGTGCTCCGGGATCAGGGCAATAAGCGCATCCTGCAGCAGCGCGCGCGTCCGCGCGACGCGGCGATCGATGGTATTTGAGTCGCTCGTCCGGTCGATTTTTATGGTCATCGCCACGTTCGGCGCCTGCTTCTGGACATTCAAAGGTCTGGTGTCCGGAATCTCATGCTGGACATTGTGTCCAGTATGATACGCCAAGTCCAGAAGCTCAAATCGTATATTGGACAGGCCGCAACGGAAGGTCGCCGACATGCACTTATCTGGTCACCGCGCCGGCAACGGACGGCATTCGCGCAAGGGCGTGATCGCGATGGCCCTGCTTGCCAAACTGTCGCTCGTCGCCGGCTTCCTCTTTGTGGCCAATTTTGGCATGGGCTACATCGGCGCCGGCGCCTGGGTGGCGGCATTCCACGGCCTTATCCTAGCAGCAATCGCGATCGTATTGCTGTGGGGCTTCCTTTCTCGCATAGGCCTCGGCGGAAAAGGCACGCACAGCACGAGCGACAGGGGGATCGGCATCGTCCTGCACCGGGCGGCGGGCTATGACTGGCTTGCGCGCGTTCT
Organism: Mesorhizobium sp. M1334; assembly: GCF_040317995.1. Taxonomy (NCBI): domain Bacteria; kingdom Pseudomonadati; phylum Pseudomonadota; class Alphaproteobacteria; order Hyphomicrobiales; family Phyllobacteriaceae; genus Mesorhizobium; species Mesorhizobium sp. M1334. The sequence goes on along the minus strand of NZ_JAMYLM010000018.1, from coordinate 34,815 downwards.
GACCTTCGGCTGCGAGGGGCGGTTTCGCGAGCACATGCTTCGCTTGGCGAAGCTCCGGCCCGGCGAAGCGGTGCTTGATGTCGCCTGCGGAACGGGAACCCTTGCGATTGCCGCGAAGCGGCTAGTGGGTTCTGATGGAAGCGTCACAGGCGTCGATGCATCGGCTGAAATGATCGAGAGGGCGCGCGCCAAGGCCAAAAGGTCTGGCCTCGATCTGACTTTCGTCAACGGGACGGCGCAGAAGCTTCCCTTCAAGGACGCACGGTTCGACATTGTGATCGGCACACTGATGCTGCATCATCTGTCGAAGCCCGTTCGATCGGCCTTCGTCCGCGAGGCAGCACGCGTCTTGAAGCCCACTGGCCGGCTGTTGCTTATCGATTTCGGCAGGCCGGTACGCAAGTCCAGATTGCCGAGACTTCATCGACATGGTCACGTGGACATGAATGGGATCGCCTCGTTGTTGACCGAGAGCGGATTCAAGGTCGGCGACATCGGCGCCGTCGGAACCAAGAACCTGAACTATGTTCGCGCGACGACGGACAAGGTCCGATCAGCGTGACCGAGGCATGCAACAGCCGCCAGACTTAAGCGTCGCCCCGAAAAGTCACGCGACATGGAGCCCGGGCCTCGAAGGCGTAGCAGTCTGGCGGGTCGTGCGAACTGAGCGCCGGCCTTGCCGACTCGTGGCAGGGTCGTCGACGTGGGTCGTGACGGCAAGCCCCTGATCCGCATGTCGATGCTGATCTCGGCCGAAGCCCGCCGCGGCGGCCAACGTCTCGGCGCTTCAATCGGTCAGCGTTGTAGATATTTGACGAGCGCCGCGATCGCGAGCACGAGGGCGACCAACACCAGGATCCAGATGAGGCCAATCCCACCCATCAACCACATGCCCTCTGACCCATCCATCATGGAAATGATCCTCTAGCGCGAAGGCTGAGTTCGCCGCCCACGATTGGCGAGTGCAAGCTAAGTTAAGTCGCCGGCAACCTCCGCCAAGACAACGGTGATTCCGGTTACAGAACGGGGAAAGATGCATACTCCGGCAATTCTACATTCCCCCGCCGCAGCCGTCGGACAGGTCCCATACATTCACAATTTGCCTGCCGTCAAAGCCGTGTTCGTGGATCAGGTATTTCGCCAGTCCGCCATACACTCTCCAGCGCCAGCACGGGCAGCAGCAGGGGCCCTTCTCCTCGGAATTGGCCATCGCGTAATCGTAGGCCTTCTGCTCGTCCCCGGTGAGCTTCAGATCGTAGTAAGGCAGCATCTGCTGCGCGGTCGCCGCCGGTATGTCGTACGGGTCGCTGGGGATCATCGGGATGGCGCGATATTGGGTAAGCCCATTTACCTGCTCGCGATAGCGTTTCAATTCCATCGGGCTGCAGCACGAGCCCTTGATGCGCGCCATCGCGGGCATGGTCGCGATCGACTCGGTAAACTTGGCCGAGCAGGTGCTGTTGCCGCTCTCGCTAAGATCTTTGAACCGTTTGGTCAATTCGGGATCGTCGGCAGCGATTGCCAAATCCGGTGCGAGAAAGCCTGCAGCCGCGGCGGCGCCGAAGACGCCGAGAATGACGGTGCGTCGGTTTGGGGTCCTTGTCATTTGCCGCTCCTCGCCTGCTCGATGAGCTTCTTCAGCGTCGCAAGATCGGTGGCGCCGGGAAAAATCTGGTCGCCGGCGATAAATCCCGGCGTTCCCGTTATTCTCAGCGCCTGGGCCAGTTCCATGTTGCGGTCGATCAGCGCCTGGATGTCCGGCTGCCGCATATCGCCCTTCATGCGCTCGACGTCCAGCCCGGCCTCGGCGGCGATCTTGAGGACGGCCGCCTCGGTCACCCTTGTCTTGGACCCATAGAGCGCCTTGTGAAACGCTGTGTATTTGCCCTGCTTGTCGGCGGCGAGCGCCGCCTTGGCCGCGAACACCGAATCTGGGCCGAGGATGGGGAATTCCTTGTAGACGATCCTGAGTTGCGGATCGTCGGCCGCAGCCTGTTCCATGACCGGCGCCATCTGCCTGCAATAGGGGCAATTATAGTCGAAGAACTCGACCAGGGTAACGTTGCCCTCGGCGTTGCCGCCGACTGGACTTTGCTTGTCACGGAAGATGTCGTCCGCGCGCGCCTTGAGCACCTGCCTGGCCTGGGCTGCATCTGCTTCACGCTGGCGCTGGTCCAGGCTTTTCAGCGCCTGCACGAGAACCTCCGGATGCGCCAGGATATAGTCGTGTATCCGCTGGTCGAACTGATCCTGGGACATTTCGCCTGCAGCATTCGCCTGTATGGCTTGAAAGCCAGGATTGAGCAGGAACCATCCTGTCAGGCCGGCAAAGAGCAGGGCGCGGGCGATGCCGCTGCAATACCTGGCTGCATCTCTTGGCTTGGTGAACATGCGCGTCTCCCTTTCTTGTCGTCGAGAATGTCGGTGCCTCTCCGTCAAAAGAGGCTCTTCAATTTTGCCAGCCAGCCTTCGTCCCGTTCGTGGTGCGTGCGCTCGACATTGTTGGTGAGCGCGTTGACGAAGGTGACGAGATTGACGGGCGCGAAGTTCAGGCCGTGGAAATTCGCCCGCCAGCGGCCCTCCTTGTCGATCACATGCGTGACGATCCCGTGCATCTGGTAGCCATCATTGGCCAGGCTGAATTTGTGACCGAAGGCTTCCGCCAGATTGCGGGTCATATCCTCCGGCTGGCCCGGGGCAGTGGTCAGGAACAGCCAGTTGACAGGGTCGAGCCCATGCGCCGGTCCATAGGCATTGAGCACATCGGGCTTGTCCTTTGTGGGATCGGTGGTGATCGTCACGAAGGTGACCTGATCCTTCATCGGCGTGCTATTCACCATCTTCTGGATCTCGGCGATCTTCTCGGCATGCAGCGGGCAGACGTCCGGGCACGATGTGTAGATGAAATGGAGGACGACGACCTTGCCGATGAGGTCGGCCGGCCGCACGATGCGACCGTCGGCGGTGCGCAGCGTGAAATCGGGCGTTGGGCTGTCGATCTGCTGGAAATATTTCTCGTCGTTCTGCAGCATGGCGTCGACTTCGTCCATTGAATGCGCCGGCGCTCCATGCGTGAAGCCGGCGATCAGCGCGGTGAAGACGATCAGGCCGCACAACAGACGCCTCCATTCGTTCCAGGCGGATGAAACGTCCCGAACCGCCGGCTCGTCCCGGTTTCTGGCAAGCATCAGCCTTTTCCTTTCGGGCTAGCGGCAATACGGCTGCGGATGAAATCGACCATGTCGGGAGAATCCCATTCAGCCGGCCCGATCAGCCGGCCGATCTCCTTGCCGTCGCGGTTGATAAGCACGGTCATCGGCAGGCCCACCGCGCCGAGCGTGAACATGACTTTGGCCGAGGTATCGATGTTCAGCGCAAGGTGTGTAACGCCGGTCTCGGCGAAGAATTTCTTCACGGCGTCGGGACCCTTCCGGTCCATCGACAGCGCGACGACCTCGAAATCCGGTCCGCCGAGCTTGGCCTGCAGCCGATCAAGCGTCGGCATTTCCTTGCGGCAGGGCGCGCACCATGTCGCCCAGATGTTGAGCAGAACCACCTTACCGGAGAAATCGGCGAGCGTTTTCGGCTTGCCGGTGCCGTCCTCGAAGCTGATTTCCGGCACGGCGGCGGGCGTATCGAGCAGTGTGAAGTTCTCAGATGCCCCCGCTGCCACGGAGGGCGGCGGAAACGCCAGCAGCGAGCAGACAAGAAAGATAGCCCATTTGCACTTGATCACGGTGCGCTCACTCGGTCGCATAGACGGTCGGCGCCTTGCCGTCCTTGGTGAAGGCGTAGATCGTCCAGGTCTCGGACTTCTCGCCGCCCATGCCGGGCGCGCCTGCCGGCATGCCGGCCAGCGTGATGCCGCTAATGGCTGGCCGCTCGGTCAACAGCTTCTTGACGATTTCGACTGGCACAAGGCCGTCGACGACATAGCCGTCGACAATCAGTGTATGGCAGCCCTCAAGGTCCGCCGGCACGCCGGCATCGCTGCTGATTTGAGAGAGATTGTTGACCGGCTTGATATCGACCTTGAAGCCATTGTGCTCAAGATAGTTGGCGTAGGATTCACAGCAGCTGCATTGCGGGTTCTTGTACATGACGGCGTTGATCGTTGCGGCGAAGGCGGGCAGCGGCGTTGCGATCAGCAGGGACAGTGCGGCAAGGCGGTAGGTCAGTTTCATTGCAGTTCTCCTTGGTTGGATAAAACTTTCAGGTCACGCGGAACACTGTCATCAGGCCGGCCATCTGGTGATCGGCGACATGGCAGTGCAGCATCCAGTCACCGGGATTGTCGGCAACGAAGGCGCATTCGATTGTGTCCTTGGGGGCGAGCAGCACCGTGTCCTGCCATTGCCGGTGCGGTACCGGCAAGCCGTTGCGCGAAAGCACCGACAGGCTGAAGCCGTGAACGTGCATGGGGTGCCACCAGGCGGTTTCGTTGCGCACAGTGAGGTGGCAAGTCACGCCGCGTTTGAGCGTAAACTGCGGCGCCATGCCGGCATGGCCATCGCCAGTCATCGACATGCCGTTGATTGCCCAGGCGGCGGCGCCGTTCATGCCGGGCATCGCCATGCCCATCATGCCGCCGACGCCGGCCAGCTTGCCGCCGCCCATCATGCCGCCTTGCAGGACGATCTCATGCTGTTCAGCCTTGGCCAGGTGGGGGGCCGGCAGCGGATTGGCGGGCAGGCGACGCGGAGCATCGAGAAGATGGTGGCGCAGCGGCGGCGCCTTGTCATAGGCAAGCGTTGTCAGCGTGTAGACGAGGCCGTCATAGAAGTCGTCGACCACCGCGTGCCTGCTGCCGGGACCACCCTGCATGTCGAGCATAATGTCGATGCGCATGGCCGGTGCCAGCACCAGGCGGCCGTCTTCCGGTTCATGCGGGTCGCAGGGCTGGCCGTCGACCGCGACGATCACCGGACGGTGACCCTCGAAGCGCAGCGCCACCATGCGGGCAAGGCAGGCATTGGTGAGCCGCAGTCTGACGCGCTCACCTGCCGTCACGCTCAGGTCGGCCGGCGCCGCGCCATTGATGGTGACGGCATTGCCGACGCGGCCCGACATCGACGCATCCATCATGCTGCCGAAGCCGCCGGCGATCTGGCCGTCGCTGGTGAGCCGCCAGTCCTGCAGCAGCCAGAGGAGATCGCGGTCGGCGGCGACGGGTTCACGTTCCTCAACGATCAGCGGGCCGGCGAGTCCACGGCCGATCTGCACCAGGCTGTCGGCATGCGAATGGTACCAGAAGGTGCCGGCATCTGGCGGCGTGAACTCATAGACGAAGTTCTCGCCCGGTCCGATCGGCCTCTGGGTCAGGCCCGGCACGCCGTCCATGGCGTTCGGCAAACGGATGCCATGCCAATGGACGGTCGTGTCTTCGTCTAGTCCGTTCTCGACAGTGATGCGGACCGGCTGGCCCTGCCGCAGGCGCAATGTTGGGCCGGGGGTGGTGCCGCTATAGGTCCAGACTGCGGTAGACGGACCGTCGGCGCCATTGAGCAGCGCCTGGCCCGGGCCGGCCTTGATCCTGCGCTCGTCCTCGGTCGAGGCGCGTGCAGGACGCAGCGAGCAGGACACGGCAGCGCCCGCCGCGGCCGCAAAAAACCCGCGGCGCGATATCGAATGACTGAAATCGTATTTCACCCTGCTTGCCCTTTGCGATCTCGATCGATGGCGAGCCACTCGGCATCGAACTGGAATGCTGTATGCGCCCGCGCGCGCAACGATGCGCAACACAGGCGATCAGGCGCCGGGAATCAGCCGCGTCACGGCTGAAACGGCGTCAAGCGCTGAGTCGGGGAGGGTATGGGTCGGGTAGGGAACTTCGTCCCTGCAGGAACGGGGCAGCTTGCGTCGATGGCTGCTGCACGTGGAGAACTGCCGTCACCGCGAGGTCTTGCGGCAGCACCGTCAGCACCGGTGCGATGCAGGTCGGCGGACAATGCATCGGGTTGCCACTGTCGCCGATGTCTTTGAGGCACGCCCTGCAGTCGCCGTTCATGGAAGCACCGGCCAAAGTGCCTGTGCTGGCACCGGTGGACATCGCCATAGCGTCCGCCATCTTGGCCGACATGACGCTGGCCTGAGCGGCAGACAGGCTGAACCCGGCGGTCAGGAAGACCGCTATTAGCATGACGAGGAGATGCTTTGGCGACAGCCGGGCCATCATCCGCCTAGGCTGGCCGCAAAATGCAGCTTTTGCAAGTCCCCGATGCTGCGACATCAAGACTTACGCGATAAGCTCCGGATTGGCTTCGGTGAATTCAGCGTGCGGAACGAATGATGGCTAGTTCCTTCATCGCGAAGGGCCCGGTCGATCAGCACGAAATAGGGCGGTGGTCCAAGCACCGTGATCTGGCCGGCCGAGGTGATGCTGATCAGCAGGCGGCACCCCGACGCGAAAAGCTGCTCGGCGACCGGCACGGCGAAGGAGGAGCCGACCGCACAGCCAAATGATGCCAAGCGTCTGGCCATCCAGTTCGAACTCGTGAAGGACGGTATGATAGCAGGCCCAGCCCGACGATGGGCGGGCGCGGCCTTCTTTGCGCAACCGGCGCACTATGTCGCCGTCCGGATCAAGGACACACACAGAAGGCATGCGTTCCGGCGACAGGTCTTTTTGCCGCCGCGCCTCGCGAAGCATGCTTTCAACCTGAAACACGGACTCGGCCGAATAGTCCTTCAGCTCGAGCAGCGGTGATCGCGGAACTGGTGGCGTCATGTTGTTCGACCGAAGACTTTTGGCTGCGGGACCACTCAGGCCGCTGCCTCAATTGGTAGGCCTGCGGCCTTCCAATCGGGATACCCGTCCTCGAGCCGGTGAGCGACATACCCTCGCGCCCGCAATGCCGCGACAGCCTCGAACGAGAGAACGCAATAAGGGCCGCGGCAATAGGCAATGACCTCCCGGTTCGCGGGAAGTTCCGCCAGCCGGTTTTCAAGTTCAGCGAACGGGATGTTGAGCGCTCCCGGTAGATGTCCGAGCGCGAACTCGTCCTCCGACCGGACATCGAGAACCGTGACAAGGCCATCACGCAACCTTGAGACAAGCTCTTCACGCGACACAGCCTCCAAGGCATCGCGAGCCTGGAAATAGTCGGTCATGACGCGGTTGACCTCGGCGACGTTCCGCTCACCCACGCGCCCCAGAGCCTTCATTAATTCAACCACCAGAACATCTCCTGCAAGGCGATAGAGCATATGCTTGCCCTGCCGCTCGGCCTCGACAAGTCGCGCGCGTCGAAGGATTTGAAGGTGGCGCGAGGCGTTCGCAAAGTTGAGGCCGGCCCGGGCCGCAAGTCCTTCGACGCTGCGTTCACCCTGTGCGAGGTGCTCCAGCAATTCCAGCCGGTGCGCATGCCCGAGCGCCTGAGCCACCTCGGCAAGGCTGGCGAAAATCGCCTGTTTTGGTCCAACGCTTGACACGACTGTCCCTCGGTGAAACATTCAGCAGAATAATTGAATATTACCGCAGGCGAGGTAGGGAGCGCAAGCCATGATCCTCCGTCAATTCCTCCATTCCGATCCCGTCGCCGCATCCTACCTGTTCGGATGTGGTGGAAAATCGGCCGCTGCGGTGGTCGATCCGGTCGGTGACATTGCGCCTTACCTTAGGGTCGCCGAGGCGACGGGCATGCGCATCCTCTATGTGGTCGACACGCACATCCATGCCGACCACATTTCCGTCGGGCGGGCGCTCGCTGCAGCGTCCGGCGCGGAATACCTGCTCTTCGAAGGCGCGGAGGCCGGGTTCCCGTTTCTGCGCGCCAAGGACGGTGACGTGCTCGAACTCGGCAATGTGATGATGGCCGTCATGCACACGCCCGGGCATACGCCGGAGCACATTTCGCTCTTGGTCACCGATCGGACACGCGCGAGCGAGCCGTGGTTCGTGCTGACAGGCCACACGCTGATGGTTGGCGATCTCGGGCGAACCGAACTGGCAACCGACGCCGAGGCCGGCGCGCGGACGCTGTTTTCCAGCGTGCGCCGTCTCAAGCAACTGCCGGATCACGTCGAGGTGCTGCCCGGCGCATATTCCGGCTCGGTCTGCGGGCGCTCGCTCAGCGGCAAGCCGACATCGACGATTGGCTTCGAGAAGCGCTTCAACAAAGCATTCCGCATTGAGGACGAGGGCACCTTCGTCGCCACGATGGTCGCCGACATACCACCCCCGCCGCCGGATGCGGCGCGCAACCGAGCCACCAATGCCGGGTTGGTCGCCGCGGCCTGACCGATGGGCGTTTCGCGGTCAGCAGGCTCGACTGTCAGACTTGGGCTTAGGGAAAACTGGCGGCAGTTTGCTCTCCTGATGCTGGTGAATGCTTTTGTCGGCGGCATGGTCGGGATCGAGCGAACGGTCGTGCCGCTCATCGGATCGGAAGAGTTCGGCATCACGTCAACGACACTTGTCGTCTCCTTCATCGTGAGCTTCGGCGTGGTCAAGGCGCTTGCCAATCTCGTCTCCGGCCAACTCGCCGATAGCTGGGGGCGCAAGCGCGTTCTCGTCCTCGGCTGGCTTGTCGGCTTGCCGGTTCCGTTCATGATCATCTGGGCTCCGAGCTGGGGATGGGTGATTGCGGCCAATGCACTGCTCGGCATCAATCAAGGACTGGCCTGGTCGATGACTGTGGTCATGAAGGTCGATCTCGTGGGTCCGAAATCACGCGGCCTTGCAGTCGGCCTCAATGAGTTTGCCGGCTATCTCGCCGTCGGCGTAACGGCATTCCTCACGGGCTATCTCGCTTCGCGATACGGCCTGCGCCCGGTGCCCATCTATCTCGGGATCGGCTACGCCATCGTCGGCACCGTATTGTCGGTGCTGCTAATCCGTGACACGCGCGACCACCTCCGGTTGGAAACATCCGCTCACGCAATGCAATCCGTGCCGATCAGTTTCCGGGAGGTGTTTGCGCTGACCTCGTTCCGGAATCGCAATCTGTTCGCGGCTTCGCAAGCCGGCCTCGTCAACAACCTCAACGACGGCATGAGCTGGGGTATTTTCCCATTGTTCTTCGTGTCCTTCGGACTTGGCATCGAGCGCATCGGCATCCTGAAGGCGGTCTATCCCGCAACATGGGGAATCCTGCAGGTCGTCACCGGCCCCTTGAGCGATCGCTGGGGCCGCAAGGGCCTGATCGTCGCCGGGATGTGGACCCAGGCCGGCGGTCTGTTTCTTACCGCCGCCACGGGCCGGTTCGAATGGTGGCTCATCGGCAGTCTTCTGCTCGGCCTTGGAACGGCAATGGTCTATCCAAGTCTGATCGCTGCCGTTTCCGACGCCTCGCATCCCAGCTGGCGCGCCCGCTCGCTCAGCGTCTATCGGTTCTGGCGCGATCTCGGCTACGCGATCGGCGCGCTCTCAGCAGGTCTCATCGCCGATCGCTTCGGGCTCTCGTGGGCGATAACATCGATCGCCGCATTGACGTTTGTCTCTGGCGCAATTGTTGCCATCGCGATGCAGGAGGCCGCCAAAGGTTCGCGCCAACCTTCCCGCAGATAGTCGATCCGGGGGGTCGGCCTGATATCCGATGGCACTCACGGACTCGCTCACGCTCATCCTACGGTACATTGGTGTTGCGCAACTGGCCATCATTGCCGGCCCTGGCCGTTCGTGATCTGCGCTTCAGTCTCGTCGGGTACCTCGTTGCGGTGTTCTGCTTTGATTGCGCCTCCAGCACCAGATTGCGAGCCTGCCGGCTCGGCAATCCTTAGCGTGTAGTATTCGATCGGAACGCCCCTCGTACCGACGCGCATCAGCTTGTTCCTCGCTAAAGGAACGCGTTCAGGCAGTATGCTCGCATGGGTTGGATAAATCCATATGATGCCGACGCGAGCCAATGCGCCTGTGGGCTCACGTGGGTTGACGGATGGGCAGGTGCCAAGTCGGACCAGCGCCTACTGTATATGCAGAAGCTTAGACAGCCACCTGGGTTCCGATCTCGACCACACGTCCGGTCGGAATCTTGCAATATTCAGTCGCATCAGCCGCCGTGCGCGCCAGCCCGGTGAACAGCTTGTCCTGCCAGACCGGCATGCCGGAATTGGGCGATGTCTTGAGCGAGCGCCGCGACAGGAAGAAGGATCTCGTGATGTCGAACTTCCAGCCTTCTTGCGGCAGATCGCCAGCGCGCGGGGGATGTTGGGCTGCTCCATATAGCCGAAGGTCAGCGTCCCGAAAAACCTTGGTCAAGCAACGGGGTAGAGCCCTCCAATTTCTGGAGCAGGGAACTTGCTTCTTCACGGGAAACACCGGAGGAATGATGATCAACTGAGAATTGATTCGGAGCTTGTGCATGCGCGGGGTGCAAGCGGCTTTGGCTGCACTGATTCTGACCGGTTCCTTCACTTCCGCCCTCGCCGACAACAGTTCTCCCTTCATCTATTTTGCAACCGAAGATCCTTTTGCTGCCGGTCAACCGACGAAGAACGACGTCTATGTTTTTGGGGGCGTCTTTGTGACCGGGTCCTTCGGGGATACTATCAACGTCTTCGGGGCCGACTGTACGAACAATTACATGATCGGAGCTGCTTACGGCCGTGATTTCGCCGATGTTGGCGCGGGTTTTGTCCTTGGCGGTGTGACTGGGGCTGCCATAAGGTTTGGCGAGGACGACGATACATCCGGAGAGCTTTGGGCCGGGATGCGGCTTCGCCACCAGGGCCTTGTCATCGGCGATCTGGCGATTGCGCCAGCGCTGACGGCCGGTGTCAGTGCCGTTACAGGCGTCACCGAGATCGAGCACGCCCGCGAAATCCATTACGATGGCGATGCATCCTTCCTGGGTTTTATCGGCGCGGAGCTTTCTTTCAGACTAAGGCAAGCTCCCAACGTCGAGCTTGTCTATCAACTCCATCACAGATCCGGCGCCGGTGGCACGTTTGGAAACATGGGAGAGGGTTCCAACGCGAATGCTGTTGGAGTGCGTTATCGCTTCTAGCTGACGCCTGAATGCTTCGGGTCGGGGCTGACATTCTATGAAGGTGCGCCGGTTGCCGCCGCCCGTAGGCGACGAGCGGGGCCGAGTCGGCGCGCTGGATGGCGTCAGAGCGCGGGGCGCAATCCACCATTCTTCACGGGATCCTTGATGGGCCGTACCAAGCGACACTATCGTTCGAAAGGTTCTCCCAGCGAAGCCACGCCGTTGAGCTTGAGCAGACGGCGGTTCGAAGAGATGATGCCGAGCACGATCACGGTCACGAGATAAGGCAAGCTCGATAGAAGTTGCGAGGAAACGTCCAGCCCTGTCGCCTGGGCCGCGAGGCTTGCGAGGGACACGGCGCCGAAGAGGCACGCACCGAGGAAGATACGGCTGGCAAGCCAAGTGCCGAAGACGACGAGCGCAATCGCAATCCAGCCGCGCCCTGCGATCATGCCATCGGCCCAGAGCGGAGTGTAGACCACGGATGCGTAGGCACCGGCGAAACCTGCCAACGCGCCGCCGAAGGCGACCGCGGCGAAGCGCACGGCGATCACCGGATAGCCGAGCGCACGGGCCGCCTTGGGGTTCTCGCCGATGGCGCGGACGACGAGGCCGGTCTTGGTGTAGGCGAATATCGCCCAGATGGCGACGGTCGCGGCAAGCGAAAGCCACACGACAACGTCTTGGGCGAACAAGCCGCCGATCACCGGGATATCCGAAAGCCCGGGCAATGAAAGCTTCGGAAGCCCCTTAACCGTGAGGCTCTCATAGCTCTTGCCGAACAGCGCCGAGAGGCCTTGGCCGAGGATGCCTATGGCAAGGCCTACCGCAACCTGGTTTGCGCGAAATCCCAGCGCGATGACGGCAAAGACCAGGGAAAGAGCCGCGCTGGCGAGGCCCGCGGCGAGGAAACCGAGGAGATGCCCGCCGCCTTGATAGACGATAATGAAGGCGATGACGGCGCCGAGGGCCATCAGTCCCTCCACCCCGAGATTGAGGACGCCAGCCCGCTCGGCCACCAGTTCGCCGAGCGCCGCAAGGAGAAACGGCGTAGCCGCCGCCAACATCCCGGCGATGATGAACTCGACGGCGTTCATGACGTGCTTCCGTGGGCGGCATGGCGCCATTCGAGCCGGTAGCGGACGAAGGCGATGGCGACGAGATAGGCGAGCAGCAGGCTGCCCTGGAAAACCCTGACCGCAGCGACCGGCAGATTTGCCGAGACCATGGCGTTATCGCCGCCGATATAGAGGGCCGCCATGAGCAACGCGGAAAAGGTGATGCCGACCGGGTGAAGGCCACCGAGATAGGCCACGATGATGGCGGCATAGCCGTAGCCGGTCGAGATGGAGCGCTGCAGCTGGCCGAGCGGCCCGGCCACCTCGGCCGCTCCGGCGAGGCCTGCCGCGAAACCGCCGATGAGCAGGGAAAGCCAGATCGCCCGTCCTTCGTTGAAGCCGGCGTATCCGGCCGCGCGCGGCGCGAGGCCGCCGACCTGCAGCTTGAAGCCGGCGAAACTCCTCTGCATGAAGATCCAGGCCGCAAGGGAGAGCGCGCAGGCGATAAGCAGCGAGACGTTGACGCGGGTGCCGGGGATCAGGATCGGCACCATCGCGTCGGACTGGAACATCACCGATTGCGGGAAGTTGAAGCCGTTTGGGTCCTTCCAGGGGCCGAGAAGCAGGTAGTTGAGCAGTTGCGCGGCAACGAGCGCCAGCATGAGCGATACGAGAATCTCGTTGGCATTGAGCTTCACGCGCCAGAAGGCGGTGAGGGACGCCCACAGAGCGCCGCCCAGCGCACCGATGACAAGCATGGAGGGCCAGATCCATTGGCCCGTTGCCTCTGGGAACCAGATGGGAATGGCCGATGCGAAGATCGCGCCGAGGATGAACTGGCCCTCGGCGCCGATGTTGAAGACCTTTGCGCGAAAGCCGATCGCAAGCCCCTGCGCGATCAGCAGTAGCGGCGCGGTCTTAAGCAGGACTTCCGAGAAAGAGGCCCAGGACAGGAAGGGCTCCAGAAGCATCGCGTGGAAAACGGCTACCGGATCGCGGCCCATAAGGAGGTAGAGCCCGAGATTGAGAAGCGTCGCCAAGGCGAGCGCGACGGGCGGAGCGATCAGTTTGACGGGAAGCGAGGCATGCTCCCGGCGAACGAGAACAGGAAGGAGCGGCGCGGACAGAGCGCTCATGCAGGGACCTTTTTGGCCGTCGAATGCGCGCCGATCATGTAGCGGCCGATCTCCTCGGGTCTCGTGTCGCGCGTCACCAGCGGCGGGCTCAGCCGGCCTTGATGGAGCACCTGGATCGAATCGCAGAGTTCGAACAGTTCCTCCAGTTCCTCCGAGATGACGAGGATACCCATGCCTTCGTTGCGCAGGGCAACGAGGCGCCGGCGGATGGCGGACGCGGCGCCGATGTCGACGCCCCAGGTGGGTTGCGCCACGAACAGCAATTGCGGGGACAGCATGATCTCTCGGCCGACGATGAACTTTTGCAGATTGCCGCCCGAAAGCGAGCCGGCCTCCGCTTCCGAACCGGGCGTGCGCACGTCGTATTGCCGGATGCAGTCCTCGGTGAAAGCCTTCACCTGGTTCGTGTCGACGAGGCCGCGTTTCAACAGGCCGAACGGATGGGCGGTCAGAAGGCTGTTGAGGACAAGCGACATTTCCGGCACGGCGCCGCGGCCAAGCCGTTCCTCGGGAACGAAGGCGAAGCCCAGTCGGCGGCGGGCGGCCGCGTCGAGCGCGCCGACATCCTTTCCCATCATATAGATACGGTCGGACTGTTCGCGCGGCAGCACCGTTTCGCCTGAAATCAACGCTGCGAGTTCACTCTGCCCGTTGCCCGATATGCCCGCGATCCCGAGGATCTCGCCGGCCCGGACCGTCAGGCTGACGTCGGAAAGCGCCACCGCGAAGGGATCGTCCGGCCGATGGTCGAGGCCGACGATTTCGAGGCGCTTTTCGCCGCCGGAATGCGCGAGCGCCGGCATGGGCTGCGGCATGTCGCGGCCGATCATCATCCGGGCAAGGTCGTGCGCGTCGTGGTCGCGCGGGTCCACGCGGCCGGTGATGCGCCCGCCGCGCAGGATGGTCGCGCGGTCGCAGACCGCGCGGATCTCCTCCAGCTTGTGCGAGATGAACAGGATGGAGACGCCGCGGTCGCGCAGCCGCCGTAATGTCTCGAATAGCTTGTCCACCGATTGCGGGGGCAGGACGGAGGTCGGTTCATCGAGGATCAGGAGTTGGGGTTCGGTCATCAGGCAGCGGATGATTTCCACCCGCTGCCGCTCTCCGACAGAGAGCGCGTGCACATGGGCGAGCGGATCGACTTCGAGTCCGAACTCGCGGCCGAGCATGCGGATGCGATCCGCAAGATCCGATTTGCCCCTGGGCACGACCAGCCGGATGTTCTCCACCACCGTCAGCGTCTCGAACAAGGAGAAATGCTGGAAGACCATGCCGATCCCCTTGCGCCTCGCATCCGCCGGGGAAGCAAGGGCCAGGGGTTCCCCTTTCCAGGTCGCCATTCCGGCGTCCGGCTGCTCGACGCCATAGATCAGCTTCATCAGCGTCGACTTGCCCGCTCCGTTTTCCCCGAGGATCGCATGGATCGAGCACGGAGCCACATCCAGATCGATGTCTCTATTGGCATGGATTTGGCCGTAGCTCTTGGAGATGCCGCGCAGCGACAGGAGCGGGGTGGTCACGGTCACTTGGGCAGCGGCGTGGTGACACCCTTGACGTGCCAGTCCATTGCGACGATCTCGGCATCGGTCATCGTTTTTCCCGCGGGGACTCCCTCGCTGCCGTCGGCCTTGGCGACCGGACCGGCAAAGGGCGAGAAGCTGCCGCCGGCGATCTTGGCTCCAACCTCTTTGATCCTGTTCATCATCTCGGCCGGGATACCCGGGTTCCAGTCGACGACCTCTACAACCTTGTCGCCGACACCCAGGAAAGCGTTGGCGCCCTTGAACTTGCCGGCGAGGTGGGCGTCGACCGAGGTTTTGAAGAAGGGTGACCAATCGGTCGCCACGCAGCCGAGATAGGTTTCAGGCGCGTATTTCTTCATCGACGAATTGAGGTTGAAGGCAGGGACGCCGGCCTCCTCGCAGGCCGACACGACGGAGGGCGTGTCCTGCGCGTTGGAGAAGATCACGTCGCATTTCTGCGCCAACAGCGCCTTGGCGGCTTCCTGCTCCTTGGCCGGATCGAACCAGGAGTTCACCCATACGACCGAAACCTCGACATCGGGTTTCACCGCTTGCGCGCCCAGCGTGAAGGCGTTGATGGAGGTGATCAGTTCGGGAATGGCGAAGGCGGAGACCGAGCCGAGTTTGCCGGTCTTTGACAGCGCGGCGGCCGCCATGCCCATCAGGGAGGTACCCTGGAAATATTGGGCCGCGAAGGGCGAGAAGTTCGGCGCTACCTGGAAACCGGAAGCATGCAGCACGGTGACGTCGGGGTTCCGGCGCGCGATCTGCAGGGCACCGTTCTGGTAGCCGAAGGAGCCGGCGATCAGGAACTTGTTCCCGTCGGCGACCACCTTGTTCATGATGCGGTCGGCATCGGGTCCTTCCTGTATATTCTCGATGATGGTGACCTTCACCTTGTCGCCGTAGGCTGCCTTCACCGGCTCGAGCCCGTCGGCGAGCGCACGGCCCCAGCCGACATCGCCGACCGGCGACGGGACCACGAGCACGATGCCCAGAGGTTCGTCGGCAGCAAGCGCGCGGCCACCCACCGCTGCGACGAGGCCGGAGGCGGCCGCGCCCTTCATCAATGTTCTGCGGGTAAGATTTGTCAGCATGTCGGTTCCCCTTGTTTTCGGTTTCTAGAATTCCACGGTCGCGAGCGCCGCCTCGGCTTCCGCGAACAGCCGTGCCTCGTCGAGCCCCGGGAACTCGCCCTTGGCCCAGACGATGCGGCCGTTGATCATGGTCATGTCGGTCGGCATGCCGATGCCCACCTTGGCTAGCAGGCTCAGCGGATCGTGCCGCGTGCCAACATAGTCCATGCGCCGCGTGTCGATGGCGAAAAGGTCGGCAGCCATGCCAGGCGTCAGCCTGCCGATGTCGCCGCGCCCGAGCAGCGCCGCGCCCCCGGTCGTCGCATAACCGAGAAAATCGGCCGGCGGCGGAACGGGATGGTCGCGTGTCGATGCCGACAGACATTGCAGCATGTAGGCGGAATGGATGCAGTGCATCAGGTTGGAATTGTCGTTCGAGGCGGCACCGTCGCAACCTAGTCCTATGCTGAGGCCGAAGGCCGACATCGCCGGGATATCGGTGATTTCAGCGCCGACGAGATAGACCGGCTCAGGGCAATGCGAGACGCCGGTACCGCTTGCGGCCATCTTGCGCAGCTCGTCGTGGGTTAGCTCCCAGCAATGGGCATAGAAGGCATCCGGCCCGCAGAAGCCGATCTCCGCGCAGTAATCCACCGTCCGCATGGCGTGACGGTCCTCGATGACCGGGCTTTCGCCCTCGCCGACATGGGTATGCATACGCACCCCGCGATCACGCGCTAGCGCCACCGATTCCACGAAGGTCTCGCGATAGCAGTTGACTGGCTGGCAGGGCGCGACGGCCACCTGGCGCATGCTGAAAGGACCGGCATCATGATAGGCGTCGATCAGCCGGGCGCAATCGGCGATGAACTCGTCCGTCGTCTCCAGCATGGCATCGGGGATGGTCGAGCCTTTCGATTTCGGTAGCGTGTTGCCGCCGCGTCCGGCATGGAAGCGCATACCGAGGAGTTCGGCTGCTTCGAACTGCCGGTCGACCAGCCGCTTGCCGGCCTTCCACGGAAAGCAATACTGATGGTCGAATGCGGTCGTGCAACCGTGCTTTATCAGCTCGGCCATCGCCGTGACCGAAGCGTGGTAGAAGCATTCCTCGGTCAGCCGCGAGAAAATGGGATAGATGCGGTCGAGCCATTCGATGACCGACAACTTCGTCCAGTCCAGATCGGCGCGGTTGCGCACGAAGCATTGAAAGAAGTGATGATGGGTGTTGACGAGGCCGGGATAGACGAACCAGCCGGCGGCGTCCTGCGTGACGGTCCCGACGGGCAACTCTCCCTTGTCGAGGCCTTCGCCGATGGCCCGTATCGCCGGGCCGTCGGTCAAGAGATCGACATTGCGCCGGATGTCCGGACCGTTGCCCTCGTCCACGATGACCGCTGCGCAGTTCTTCAGCAAGTGGCCCGCCAAGTCACGCCTCGCCGGCTTCGAGGACGGGCTCGGGCTTCAGTTCGTGCAGCCGGTGGATACCGGGCATCTCGATGAAGCCCTCGAGACTGCGGATCGCCCGCGACCAGAGCCGGATCGCGGGATAGGGGTCGAGCGAAACGCCGCCGTCCGGCGCCAGCGCCACATAAGGAAAGCAGGCGACGTCCGCGATCGTCGGCCTGTCCGACGCGAGGAAGCGCTGGCCGCGGATATGCTGTTCGACGAGGCCGGCTTCCAGCTCCCGCAGGGCCGCTATCCCCTGCCCATGAAGGGTGGCGATATCGCCCGGACGCAGCAGCATCTCGTGCAAGCGCGCCGCCCCCAGGCTGCCGGTCAGCCGATGCGAGAAGGAAAGCCATTGCTGGACGCGTGCCGCCTGCAGAGCAGTATCGTTGCCCAGCCATTGCGGTGCGGCCTTCGCGGCAAGATAGACCAGCATGGCCGAGGATTCGGTCAGGACGAGGTCGCCATCCTCCAGGATCGGGATCGAACCCGCCGGATTGAGCGCCATGAGTTCGGGACCGCGATGCTCGGCGCCGGGATGGAAATCGACGGGGCGGATGTCAAGCTTCACCCCGGTCAGCGCCGCCATCAGGCGCGCCTTGTAGCAACTCGGGGACAGCACGTAGTCGTAGAGCTTCATTGCGCCACCAGTTGCGCGCCGTAGGTGTAGCCGTGGCGTTTCAGCCAGCGCCGGTAGGCAACCGATGTCAGGTCCGCCCTTGTGGGGATCTCCATGCCCGGATCGAGCGGCAGCAGCCTCGGGATCTGGTTTTCGAGAATCGACCGGTCCTGAAGGAAGATCGTCTGCTGGAAATGGATCAGGTCTGCCATCGATGTTTCGTCGTCGAACAACGCCATCCACGGCCAGACGTCGCACAGGTCTTCGGCAAGCGGCTGCACGAAAAGCGTGATGACGTCCCATTCATCCGGGCGCGGCGGGCAGGTCTTGTAGAGGATCGAGCAGGTCGGCGCAGGCACGCGATACATGTATTCGGTGGTTATGCCGCCTTCCGCCGACTTGGCGGCCTGCGGCTGGTAGAACTTCACCTGGGTCGCCCAAACCTCGTCTTCGTCCTCCCGTATCTCGACCTTGTAGTTTGGGACTTCCGTGTGCGGCTCGGCCCCTAATATGTCCGTATGCACGAAGGGGAAATGCGCAATGTCCAGGAAGTTCTCCACCGCGCGCAGCGGCGAGCAGCGCACGCGCACAACCCCGACATCGACGAGCCGGCGGCCGGGCTGATCAGCCTCGGGGATGGCAAAGAGCGCCTTTTGCGGGTCGCCGAGCGACGACCAGACATGGCCGTAGCGGATGCAGACCGGCAGGGCACGTCCGTTGCTGCCCGTGACCTTCGCGTTTCCGTCTGCGCCGAGCCTCACCCCGATCGGCTCGCCCATGAGCGCCGTCTGGCGCTCATGCGTGTCAAGCCGGCCGGCAAGGCCGACCGGATACCATTCGTCGATCATCGCGTTGCGGGTCATTGGGCGACGCCACTGCGCAGAATATCCTCGGCGGTCCGCCGTAGCGTCTCGGCTGCCCTCGACGCAGCGATACGCTTGGCCGGACCAGTGCCTTCGTCGACCAGAACATGCATCAGCGTCCGCGCTTTCCCCTGGGGGGTGAGCAGCAGCCGTAGGGTCTGGGCATTTTGCGCGTAGTCGAGCAGGCCTCCGTCGGCCTTCGTACCGGCGGCCGCCTCCAGCGCGGCAATGCCCGCCTCTACTATCATGGAGCGAAGAGGGGCTAGGCCGTCGAACCGCGGCGGCCGAGCGGTGGGTTCGCCTACGGAAATCCATATGATTCCGCCGCTGTCCTCGACGGGCTGTGTTGCGACACCAATCGTTTCCGGCGGCGTCAGGCCCGGATGGGCCGGAATGCGCAAGCAGTCTCCGGCCTGGGCATAGCTCCAACCGTGATAAATGCAGGACAGGGCCTCACCGCGCACGAAACCACGGGAAAGGCGCATGCCGCGATGAGGGCATCTGTCCGCGAAGGCCGCCGCGCGGCCGGACCGGCTTCGCCAAAGGGCAATCGGTCCGACCGGGGTTTGCGCCGGCATTACGGTTCCCGCTGGCAAGTCCGCGGAGAGGGCAACTGGCATCCATGAGCCGGAGGGATAGGGCAGCATGCATCAACCTTCGAACGACATCGACCCATCTTCCCAAATGCAGATTCGCGGTCAAGACATGACGATCAGTCCGATCACGTTTGCACAATATTTTCGCACTGGCAACAATGCCCAAAAAAGAGGCAGAGACCCTGTCCCAACCTAGCCTGTTTCGTTTTCTATCGGCGTCCGACGAATGGCCTCGACCCAGACATCGATTGGTCCAAGAGAGCACCCCATCTCCATCATATCGACCAGTTCCGCAGGACCGACAACGTCGAGTTCGATCCGGTCGGCACCGGCAACGAATATTGCCGGCGCGAGGCCGAGCTTGGCGGCATGACGCTCGATCCATGGAAGAAAGGATGCCGCTTTGACATCGCCGAGGATTGTCATGCGCTCGCGCGTAAAACGTCGATCTTGCTCGTTCATGAAGGACCTTAGCAACGAAATTGATATACAGATACGTCGTATCCAATCACGTGGCTAAGGGCGTGAAAAGGCGGGCGGATCTTTCGCCGACAAGAACGCTCGTCATCCTCGCCGACCGGTCAAGACCGGTCGCTGCCGTCCCGATGCTCCTTGGTAAGCGACAGACCTTTGACGGGCCATGTCCGGTAGCCCGTCATCGAGGGATCGGTTCGGAACTGCGTCGCAAGATCGGTCATCCGGCTCCAGGACTTTCCTAAAAGCGTATTTTCGGGAAACCAAGCCAGACGGCACCTGCGGAATAGTGGCGCCGGGGTCGCGGAACCATACGGAACGATGCGGGAAGATTTCTGATTTATACGAAAGGAGTACAATTCATTGAGGTTGGCCAGGAACCACCGACGGCTGGCGGTTGGCCAACTCCTGAAGGGCTCACGCAAAGGGCTGTATCGATGGCCACAGCGTTGGTTGTTCAAAGCGCTGCAGCCGGGATTGCTCGGCGCCGGAGATGGCGCGCAGCTCTTCGTGGATGATGCGAAGCAGGCATTTGGTGTGGCCAATTTCAAAGCGTCCGGTGGGGGCGGAACGATGCGAGACAATACGGGAAACTCTCTGATTTAGGCCCCACGAAAAAGCCAATAAAATCAATAGTTCGAGGACGTCCTCAAACAGTGCGCGACGGTGACCGTCCTACCAATGATGAATGGTGCCTTTAAATTGTTCATCCAGTCTCGATGAGGTTCGGAACCAGCGATCGGCAGCCTTGGCCGGACCAGCCCGATCCGCAAAGCACCGCTTGAATCATCGCCGAGATAAATGCGTCAGATGTTTTCCGGCGTGACTATTTCAAAAGGTATAGACCGCTGAAGGGTCGCGACCGGTGCTTGCGGTCCAATCACGTCAATCATCGTCTGCACAAGGAGGGCCGAGGTCGCCTCGAGTGGATGACAAAGAGCTGCAGTGATCATTCCCTCGGACAAGCCTTTTCGCGTATCGGGGCCAATGTCACGGCAAACCAGCTTGATGCCCGCCCGCCTTTCGGCAGGGATCTCTCGCAGCGCACGGAGCACTCCAGTTATTCCGCCGCCCACGATCAGAATTCCTACGAGATCCTCAGTCGTCTTCAGGAGTTCGGCCACCATACGGTAAGCCTCGCTCGATTCCTCATGAGTAGGGCGACTTTCTTCCACTGTGAGCCGCGGAGCGTGTTCGCGCAAATACGAACGGAAGCTGGCATCTGAAACGTCTTGGCATTGATATCGGTGATTTCCTATGAAAACCGCAATGCGACCCGGACCTTGGGTGGTTTGCGCAATCAAGAATGCCGCCGTACGCCCCAGCTTCCAGTTGTCCGTTCCCACATAGGCCGCTCGTTCCGGCGCGGATTGGTCCGTAATGTAAGCAACAACGGGCTTCCCCATTTCCTTCAGTGAACGGATTGCCTGTCCTATTATAGGGTGATCTGGTGCGATCACCGCGACTACGTCGCAGGTGTCGCCGAGCGCCACGAGTCGGCTAGAGATAGTCTCCGGTGTCAGGAGATCCACAAACTCAACGACGGCCTCAACAATTTCGTCGCGACGATCGCGACAAGCTGCGATGATTTTCTTCCCGAACAGTTTGTAGAGTTCACGGGTCGATTGCTGCAGCAGGAAACCAAATCGGTGATGCGGCGACAGTTTCTTGGCCCGGTCGTCGATCGCCCCGATCCCATAGAACCCGATTTCTTCGGCTGCGCTTTGTACTCGTTGCACGGTCTTTGGGCGAACGGAAACCGTCCCGCTGAGGATTCTGTTCACAGTCGCCACTGATACGCCAGCGGCTTGAGCGAGGTCGCGAATGGTAGGCCGCCTCATTGATCCTCCGCTGCTGTATCATCATGATTGACACTAAATGATACGAATGCGACCTAAATACTATTTTTGTGTTCCGACGATATCAAGCCTCCGATATGAATCGCCTCTGCATTGAAGCCCGAACTGGTCCAAGGCCGGTTGGATGGTCGGTCAGGAGGCTATTAAGATGGATGACCTTCAGTATGGAACGCGCGACAAACGCGGAAACTGGGTCCCGCACCGCCGCGCCGAGCCGGTGCCGATCTGGCATCGCCCGTTCAACGCCAAGAAGGTACTGGCTTGGTTTCCCGAGTTTCTGTGGCCTTGGAACACCTTCCACATGGCCACGGCAATCATCTGGGTCAACTTGCTCATTCCGAGCTGGGACAGCCTGGCAACATTTTCGCTGCTCAACTACCTTTGGCTGTACGGCCTGAACGCAGCGGGCATTTTTCTCTTCTACGGGTTCTTTGAGCTGCGCTATTACATCCAGCGCAAGCAAGAGACGCGCTTCAAGTATAATCCAAAATTCCCCTCCGACGCGCCGTCCGACGTCTTCTGGTTTCAGAGCCAGAATATCGACAATTTCAGCCGGTCGTTTTTCATCACTATACCGCTGTGGACCGTGGTCGAAATCGTGATGCTGTGGGCCTACGCTAATAGCTGGGCGGTCTGGCTGCCCTGGACGACGAATTGGCTTTACCTATCGTTCCTCGTCATCATCGCGCCGGCCGTGCATGAGATCTATTTCTTCTTCCTGCACCGCGCCATCCATTGGCCGCCGCTCTACAAATGGGTGCACTCGGTTCACCACAACTCGATCAACCCCAGTCCGTGGTCGTCGCTGTCCATGCATCCGGTGGAAGGGTTCCTCTACCATGCCGAAGCCTGGCTGCACCTGCTGATCCCATCCAACCCTGTCTGCGCGTACTTCACACTGCATGGGGCCGGCTTCGGAGCGGTGAATGGCCATCTTGGGTTTGAGACCTTCGAACTCACGGACAAGATCAAGCTCGATAGCCATTCCTATGTCCACTACCTGCACCACAAGTATTTCGAGGTGAACTACGGCGGTGACGGTCTGGTTCCTCTCGATAAGCTTTTTGGCACTTGGCACGACGGTAGCAAAGAAGCTGACGAGGCTATGAAGGCGCGCTTCCGCAAAAAGAAAGAAAAGCTGCGCGCGCAGCAGGAAGCCCGCGGCGGCCCGGCCACTGGAATGCCGGCGGAATGACGATCAGACGCTGTCTCGACTAAGCCCGAGAGGAGCGGGTGCGGGGCAGCCAGGCTTTTGTTGAAACCCCGCGGGGCGGGTAAACCGGGAGGAAGACTATGAAGCTTTTCAAGATACTTGTGTCCACAGCAGTGCTGGCTGCGTACAGCACCAGCAGCACGCTCGCCGCCGACATCTTCGTTATCGGCGGCAAGCCGGACGATCCATTCTGGTCAATCGTCAAGCGTGGTGCCGAAGACGCCGGTAAGGTGGTCGAAGCTCAAGGTGGTAAAGTCACCTGGCTCGGGCCGCAGAACTACGACAATCTGGGTGTGGACGCGGCCGAACTGATCCGCCAAGCCATCGACCAGAAGGCCGACGCCATTGTCGGTCCGGACTGGGTGCCGGAAGCCATGGATCCGGCGTTCAAGGCGGTTGTGGACGCTGGCATTCCGCTTGTTATCTACAATGCCGGCGGTTTGCAGGCGGCTGATCGCCTCGGCGCTATGAACTATGTCGGCTCGGACGATTACAAAGGTGGCGTCGCCGGCGGCGAGTATCTCGCTAAGGCCGGCAACAAGAAAGGCGTCTGCATCAACACACTGCCGGGTGCGGCCAATATCGAGGCCTACTGTGGTGGCTTTAGGGAAGGGATGAAGAACGGCGGCGGCGAGGCCGATGTGTTGCCGTTGCCAGCTACCTCCTTCGGCTCGGCAACAGCAGTGGCGCAGGCGGTGAAGGCCTATCTGCTGCAGCATCAAGCCGTGACCGCGGTGTTCACCATCGGCAATGTCGACGCCAATTCGGCCATGAACGGTATTACCCAGGCCGGCAAGGCCGGGCAGGTTCAACTCTGCGGCATCAACTTTGACGAGACCATCCTGAACAACATCAAGGATGGAAAACAGGCCTGCGCGATCGACCAGCAGGGCTACTGGCAAGGCTACCTCGCCGTCTCAATCTTGAATGGCAAGGTAAACTACGGGCTGACTGTGCCGACGCGCGAGATCCTCACCGGTCCTGGGATCATCGACAAGAACACTGTCGAGCTGACCATTGCCGGCGTGAAGGCCGGCGCGCGATAGGTGTCCTTACGGCCGCCCGCCTTGTGAGGCGGGCGGCCAGTGCATTCTACTTCCATAGCGACCGCAATTTTTGGCGCTCGATAACTCGCGGATTACCCATGACGGCACATCCCGTGACATCCACCCGAACGCCGATGGCAAATCGCGGCCGTTCTGGACTGGCCCTGGGTCGTCTGGCGCGGCGGCCCGAGACGGGCTCGTTCCTGGGCATGGTCGCAGTCTTTCTGTTCTTCGCCATATTCGGAGGCAGTAGCTTTTTGTCAGCAGCCGGTACGGCCAGTTGGCTGAGCATCGCCTCCGAGATCGGCATCATCGCTCTGCCGATAGGGCTGCTGATGATCGCTGGTGAGCTGGACATCTCGGTCGGCGCCGTGATTCCCGCGGCCTCTCTAACGGCCGCGATCATATCCGGCTACTATGGCCTGCCTGATTGGCTCGGCATCACGGCCGCCCTTGGGCTCGGTCTTGCCATCGGCTTGATCAACGGCGTGTTCGTCACACGAACCACGATCCCGTCCCTGATAATTACAATAGGAACGATGTTCGGCACAATGGGCCTGACGCTGGGCCTTACGGTGATGATCGCCGGCAGCACCGGTGTCTCGCTGGTGCCCGACGAACTCACGAAGACGCTTCTCGGCCAATATCTCGGGGGCATGTTCCAAGTGACGATTCTCTGGTGGCTCGTCTACATCGCCGCCCTTCTGTGGCTCCTCCACATCTCGCCCGTGGGCAACTGGATCTATGCACTCGGGGGCGACAAGGAGAGCGCGCGCAACGCGGGCATCCCCACCAAGCGGCTTACCATCGGTCTATTCATGCTTTCGGGGTTTTCCGCCGCGTTCGTCGGAGTCAGCCAGGTGATGGTCTACCAGAGCGCTCAGGTTCTGGCTGGGCAGTCCTTCATCTTCAATTCGATCATGTGCGTGGTCATCGGGGGCGTTCTGCTTACCGGCGGATTTGGCTCGGTCGTAGGTATCGTGTTCGGCACGATCACCTTCTCTATCGTAAACCAGGGCATCTACTTCACGAGTATCGATCCCAACATGGGAAGCGTCATCATCGGCGCGCTTCTCCTGATCGCCGTACTCACCAACGACACCTTTCGGCAGCTGGCGCTCAGCTACTCATCGAAGAAGGTTTGAGGGACCGCCATGACTGAGGCAATCAAATCCTTGTTGCGCCGCCCGGAAGCAGGCTCGATCCTCAGCCTGATCGGGGTGGTGCTGTTCTTCGTATTTTTCGGTGGCGTGGACCTGGGTACACTCCTTGGGGCGGCGAGCTGGGTGAATTTCGCCGCCAATCTCGGCATTGTCGCCATTCCGGTCGGTCTGCTGATGATCTCGGGTGAACTCGACATCTCCATCGGCGCATTGATTCCCGCGGGCTCTATGACCACCGCCATCCTTAGCGGCTACTATGACCTGCCCATCGCGGTGGGCATGGCCGGCGCCCTGGCGGTCGGTGTGGCGGTCGGCCTTGTCAATGGTTTGCTGACGATCCGCACCTCGGTGCCTTCGTTGATCATTACGCTCGCCACCCTGGTTGCGATGCAGGGCTTGGTGCTCAGTGGGTCCGTGTTGCTAACTGGCAACGCTAGCGTTGCCGTCACCGCGCCCGAATGGGCCAAATTCCTGTTCGGACAGCTTATCGGTGGAAGCCACCAGGTCATCATCGTCTGGTGGGTAGTGTTCGCTGTCATTATTGGCTTCGTGCTGCACAAGACCCGCTTTGGCAACTGGCTGTTTGCAATGGGCGGCGATCGCGTCAGCGCCCGCAATGCAGGCATTCCGACAAACCGCATGACCATCGCACTGTTCGTGCTGTCCGCCGTCAGCGCCACATTCGTTGGCATGTGCCAGGCGATCCTGTTCAACTCGGCCCAGGTTTCCGGCGGAATGAACTTCATCTTCAACGCAATCGTGTCCGTGGTGGTCGGCGGCGTGCTGCTCACGGGAGGGTTCGGCTCGGTCATCGGCATCTTCGTCGGCACCATCACGTTCGCCATTGTCAGCCAAGGCATCTACTTCACCCAGATCGACCGGAACTGGTCGAACCTGATCATCGGCGTGATGCTTTTGACGGCGGTGCTGATGAATCAGGCATTCCGGGAACTGGCTCTGTCTTACCGGCGAGGTTCGAAACAAAGCGTGCCGAGGGCACCCATACAGCACTGAGCGATGCGGCTGCAGTTGCGATCAGCGACTGCTTGGAAGGACGAAAGATGCGACAATTATGAGCGAAAAACCTGCCATTCTCGAACTGAAAAATGTCAACAAGTCTTTCGGCCCGATCGACGTGTTGCATAACATCTCGCTGCAAATTCGCCGGGGTGAGGTCTTGTGTCTCCTCGGCGACAACGGCGCCGGAAAGTCCACTCTCATCAAGGTGTTGGCAGGCGTCCACAAGCCGACCAGCGGCGAGATCCTGATGGACGGAAAGGCGGTCAGCTTCGACCGTCCGAGCGCTGCGCAGGAGCGGGGCATTGCCACCGTGCACCAGTTCGGCGGAACGTTCCCCTTAATGAGCATCGGCCGCTCCTTCTTCGTTGGATTGGAGCCGACAAAGGGTTGGGGTCCGTTCAAGATCTACGACCGCAAGCGCGCCAACGAGATCGCGGTGAAAGCGGTGCGGGATTTCGGCATCACGCGTATCGACGACGGTGACCGGCTTGTTGGTGGCCTGTCAGGCGGGGAACGCCAGTCTTTGGCCATTGCCCGCGCCGTGCATTTCGGCGCTCGCGTTCTGATCCTCGATGAGCCGACGGCAGCGCTCGGCGTCAAGCAGGCAGCTCACGTGCTGCGCATCGTCAATGAAGCCAAGCGGCGCGGTCTCGCGGTCATCTTCATCACCCACCAGGTGATGCACGCGATGGCGGTGGGAGACCATTTCGCCGTCCTCATTCGCGGTGCGATCGCCGCCGATTTCCGGAAGCGCGAGAAAACCCGCGAGGAGATCACCGACCTGATGGCCGGCGGTGAAACCATGGCTGACCTCGAGGCGGAAATCGAGCATGAATTGCATGCATGATCACAATGAAAATGCGCCGCCTCTCGAGCTGGATGGGCGGGCGGCCCGATCGTTTTCCTCGGGAAACCTCTGCCTTCGACCGGCCCTGATGACCCTTGGCGCCACCAGCCTCTTCACGTCGAACAAAGCAGAAGAAATATGACAATACGGATCGCAGTGATCGGTGCCGGTGTGATGGGCGCCGACCACGCCAGGATAGTGGCGGAAGACCTTCCCGGAGCAAGCCTTCAGCTGGTGTGCGACATGGATGAGGCGCGTGCCCGCACTGTTGCCGACACCTTTGGTGCGCCCGACATCTCCACCGATCCAGAAGATGTTGCCGCGCGGAAGGACGTGGACGCAATCATCGTGGCGAGTCCCGATACCACGCATGCGCCGCTGTCGAAGGCCTGTATTGCCGCCGGCAAGCGTGTGTTGTGCGAAAAGCCCCTCTCACAAGCGTCCGCTGACTGTATCGCGGTGATGGAGGCCGAACAGAAGTCGGGCGCGAAATTCGTCCAGCTTGGTTTCATGCGGCGCTACGATCGCTCCTACGAAGAGATTAAGCGGGCGCTCGCAGACGGCCGCCTTGGCCGGCCCCTGATGATGCACAATTTTCACCGGAATGTCGAAACGCCGGCTGCAGATTTCACCGGCGCAATGGCTATCACCAATTCGGCTCCACACGAGTTCGATGTCGTGCGCTATGTGCTCTCGACGGAATATGCGTCGATTTCGGCCTTCCAGCCGAAGCGCTCAGATGCCCGGGTCGCGCCTGTCTTCATGGTGCTGGAGACGGTCGATGGCCAACTCGTCAACATCGAGATCAACAACAATGCCGCCTATGGTTACGATGTCCGTGCCGAGCTGATCGGCGAGCGGGGCACCGTTGCGATGAACAACGTCGCCTACACTCGCATCGATTCTGCGCTTACACAGAGCACGAGCTACGACTCCGACTGGCGGACCCGCTATGCCGATGCCTACCGTCGGCAGAACCGCGACTTCCTACGCTTCGCCATGACTGGTGAGTTCCCGGCAACCGCTGCGAATTGCTGGGACGGTTATTGCGCCGCCGTCGTTGCCGAGGCGGGCGTGAAGGCGTTGCACGAGGGCCGCCGCGTACCCGTCCAAATGATCGCAAAGCCGGAGTTTTACGCGTGAAGCTGGGTTTCGTTTCAGACAGCCTCGGCAACCTGCCCTTCGAAACGATGCTGGATCATGCGAAGCGCATGGGTGTCTCCGGCGTCGAGGTGAACACCTGTGGCTGGTCCACCGCGCCGCATTTTCGGCTTTCGTCCATGCTGGGCAACAGGGAAGGCCAGAAGCGCTTCGTTGGCGCGTTCGAGGCGCGCGGGCTAGAAATCATCAGCCTCAACGCAAACGGCAATCCGCTGCACCCGACCGACCCGGCCCAGGGCGAAGGGCTGAAAACCACTATTCGCGTCGCGGGCGAAATGGGCATCCGGACGGTCTGCACCATGAGCGGCCTCCCGGCCGGCAACGCTGCAGATACAATGCCCAACTGGGTCGTCTCGTCGTGGCCGCCGGAAACACAGGCCATTTTGAAATACCAGTGGGAAGAGAAGCTGATTCCCTTCTGGACCGAGATCGTGGCGTTGGCTGAAGAGAACGGCGTGGAGCGCATCGCGCTTGAACTCCACGGCAACCAGTGTGTCTTCAACGTGCCCTCGCTTCTGAAGTTGCGACAGGCGGTCGGACCCGTCGTGGGGGCGAATCTGGACCCTTCGCATCTGTTCTGGATGGGTGCCGACCCGCTGGCGGCGGCTCAATCTTTGGGCGAGGCGGTATATCACGTTCATGCCAAGGACACGATGCTCAACGCACCAGTGCAGGCGACGACATCTCTGCTCGAGAATGGCAGCCTGATGGATCTTCCAGCCCGGTCATGGAGCTACATCACGCTTGGCTTCGGCCATGGCGAGGAGTGGTGGCGGCAATTCTGCTATCGCCTCAAGATGGCCGGCTATGACGGCTGGCTTTCCATCGAGCATGAGGACGTGCTCCTGAACTCTCTGGAGGGACTCGAAAAGTCCGTGGCGCTACTGCAGGGGGTCATGCCGTCCGCCCCCGCCGACTACAAACCGCAAGCCATCTGAAGGAAGGTTTCCATGCCTTGGATCGACGCCTGTGCCGCCGCCGACATCGAAGCCGAGGAAGCCAAGCGCTTCGATCATGGCGGTCGCACCTTTGCGATCTTTCGAAATGATGCGGACGAATTTTTCTGCACCGACGGGCTTTGCACGCACGAGAGTATTCACCTCGCTGACGGTCTCGTAATGGGGAATACAGTGGAGTGTCCTAAACACGCATCCGTTTTCGACTTCACGACTGGGGACGTAGAGACCCCGCCCGCTTGCGAGAATCTCAAGACGTACAAGACGAAGGTCGAAAATGGCCGCGTCATGATCGAGATCTGAGCCATATGGACCAGCCGTTCCAGCTTGCAGCCTGCGCCGAGATGCTCTGGCGCGACCGCCCGATTACTTGGCGCGCCGAAATGAATTGGCCATTCATCGCCAAGGCGCTGTTTGACTGCCTGATCCCCTGCGGAGGCTGATTATGGGCATGTATCACAACCGTCCTCATGTCGAGGACATCCGCAAGATGAAGAAGAGCGGACAGAAAATCTCCATGCTCTTCGTCAGCACCCCGGATGAGGCGGCTGCCGCAGCCGCCGCCGGCATCCATATGCTCTCCATCGAAGGTCGATATTTCGATCCGGAAATGCGCCAAGCAGCCGGCGATTGTTTCGTACAAGTCGGTTTGCCATATGGCAGCTATGGGAGTTTCGCGGGCCGCCCGCTCGCAACAGCGGAGGACTATCTGCGTGCAGCGTTCCACTTTGCCGGCACAGGCGGCGACGCCTTTTATTGTGCGGCGTCATACGACATCCAGAAGACGTTATGCGACAACTACATTCCTATCGTTGGCCATATCGGCCTAGTGCCGTCTTATATCACCTGGACGGGTTGGCGCGCAGTCGGCAAGACCGCGGACGAAGCAGTGCGCATTTGGCGACACACCCAAAAGCTGGAGCAAATAGGAGTCTTCGGCGCGGAGCTGGAAGTCGTCCCAGATCGCGTCGCGAAATTCCTCACCGAAAACTCCTCGCTTGTCATGCTAGGCATGGGCGCTGGCAAATATGCCGATGCGCAGTACCTCTTCACAGAAGACGTTTGCGGTTACGGCAAGAACCATAAGCCGCGACACGGAAAAGTTTATCGAAACCTTGGCCCTGAGCTGGAGAAGATTCAGGACGAGCGCGTCGCTGCCTTTAAGGACTACAAGGCAGACGTCGATTCAGGCAGATATCCCGGTTACGAGCACACGGTTCCGATTGTGGATGCCGAGTTCGATATCTTCATGAAGATAGTTAAAGGTTGAGAACTATGTCTGTGGGCTCATCTTATCCCTCACGGACATGCGGTCGACAGCGCGTATCAGTTGACAACCGACGAGCGCCATCGCTTGACGAGCTCAAAGCGCTGATTGCCAAAAGGGAACTGACACTTCCGGAGAAGTCGGAGGCTGTCGCCCGGGTGATATTTGCGGAGCCGGATTACGTGGCTTTCGAAAATGCCGCCGCAATCGCGCGCCGATGCCATGTATCACCCGCGACCGTGTCCCGACTTGCATCGCGTCTCGGGTTTGGGTCGTTTGTGGAAATGCAGAGCTGCTTCCGAAATCATATACTGCATCGATTCAAACTTCAGGAAGAACACGTGAAGGCGAACTGCTGAGGATCATGTGCACGGACTTTTGACCCCGACAGCCGAGTGCTCTTTCCAAACTTGACGGCGATCGTAATTCCCGAGGCGGCTGTTGGGAGCTTTTTCGCTTACGCCCACCTTGCGCAGTTCCGGCCCCTGCTGAAGCCTGTCGAGAATGGCGATCTGGTGGGTGAGCGATTGAGGGCGGTCGCCCTGCCGGGTCATGCTCCCGGTCATACCGGCTACGCGTTCGACACGGACGAGGACCGTTTCCTATTCTTCGGGGACGTCGTTCATGTGCCGGCCTTGCAGTTCGGCAATCCCGCGTTCAGTTGGGGCCATGACGACGATCAGCCGACGGCGCGCGCAACCCGCCTGAAGGTTTTCAGTGACGCGGCCAAGGCGGGGGACGTGGATCGCCGGCGCGCACCTTGGCTGGCCGGGCATCGGTCGCGTGGTGCGTAAGGGCGAAGCATACGGCTATGAGCCGGCAGGAGGACGAGTGACCGGATAGGCGGCCCGGTGCTGATCGGTTTATACCGCTCTCTTCGCCCAAGGCAAGGATCTCGACGAGCAGCGCGCCTCACTCCG
This sequence comes from Mesorhizobium sp. M1334, assembly GCF_040317995.1. Taxonomy (NCBI): domain Bacteria; kingdom Pseudomonadati; phylum Pseudomonadota; class Alphaproteobacteria; order Hyphomicrobiales; family Phyllobacteriaceae; genus Mesorhizobium; species Mesorhizobium sp. M1334. The sequence goes on along the minus strand of NZ_JAMYLM010000018.1, from coordinate 3,644 downwards.
GCGTCCTCAACGGCGGGCACATCGTCCGGCCCACAAAATATCTGATTCTTGATCCACTGGCGGCCGATCGACGCCTGAGGTTTACCGGATCGGCGTCTCGCCGCGAAACAGCGGCTGGTGCGCCCGCACCAAGGCGGCAATCCGGTCGGCGACCTTTCGTACCGGCGGGGAGTGACGTTCCTCGTGATGGGTGACGATCCATTGGTCGGTTTCGAGCTCGGGGATAGGTTGAGCGACGCGAACCAGCCGCGGATCGCTGTCACCGACGAAGCACGGAAAGACCGAAAGGCCGGCGCCGGCGGCCACCAGTTCACGCACCGCATGGGTGTTGTTGCCGCGTACGGCGATGCGGTCGCCGTGATGGGCTTGCAGCCAGCGCGCCGATGCAACGTTTGCGCCTTCGCCGGTGACGCCGACGAACAATCCAGCGGCGATGCCGTTGATCAGGTGACGTCCGGAATAAATGGCGTGAGCGACTTTGCCGCTCTGACGGCCGGCCAGCCACTGCTCGGTCGGACGCTCGCTGCGGATGCCGATGTCGGCGGCACGGCGGCCGATGTCGACCCGCTCGGTCGTGGTGACAAGCTCCACCCTTATGCCGTCATCGACCGTCCAGATCTCGCCAATATGGGCGGAAACGAAGGCCGACGTCCATGGCCCGGCCGAGACGCGGACAATGCGGTCGGGCAGGTTTCCCTCGCGCCAGCGGGTCAGCGACTGCATTGCTGCCTCGACGTCTTCGGCGCGCCGCAGCAGTTCTTCGCCGACCGGGGTCAGCCGGTAGCCGGTCTGCTGGCGCACGAACAGAGGTTCGCCGATCTGCTTTTCCAGCGCGGTGACGCGTCGTCCAAGGGTGGCTGCGCTGAGGCGCGTGGTTCCCGTCGCTGCGCTCAAGCCACCCAGCCGCGCAACGTCGAGAAACAACCTTAGATCGTCCCAGCCGATATCCATTTTGCAGAAATGAAAAACTCCTTGCGACCGTGGCTGTAGCGCGAAGCGGGCATCATGCGCAAGTATGCAGGCGTTGGACGCGTTGGACAATCTTGCTTGGCGGGAAAGTGACAAGCGCCTCGGCTGGCTAAGAAGCCACCGCAATCTTTTCGATCGCGCATGCGCTTCGCGCCGATGCTTTGCGCTTTCGACAAACCCAGGCGCGCGGGCATTCTCCACGCCAAAGGAGACGATCATGTTGGATGAACTTCGACACCGTTTCGCCCGCTGGATTGTCTATCGCCAGACGCTTGCGAGCTTGAGGCAGGCCCGGGACAGCACACTGGCGGATGCCGGCATTTCTCGCGAAGAGATACGCGAACGTGCCCGCCACGCCAGCCTGCGTCGTTGAGGAACCGGGCATGCAGATGATTGAGCTTTGGGATGGCCGCTCGGTACCGCGCATTGGCATCGGCACCTGGGCGGCGGGTGGCCCCGCGCGTTGGCGTGACACGGCGACAACCTATGGCGAGGTCGACGACATCAGGTCGCAAGCCGCGCTGGCGATGGCCTATGAGATCGGCGCGCGGGTGTTCGACACGGCGGCCGCTTATGGCGCCGGCAATGCCGAACTGATCCTCGGGCGAGCGTTGAAGGGTAAGGACGAAGCCGTCATCGTCACCAAGGTCGGCTATTTCGGCGATCCCGAAACGCGCAAGATTGCTCCCGAGGATGCCTCTGCCGCGGCGATCCGGGCATCGATCGACAATTCGCGGCAGCGCCTGCAGCGCGATTGTATCGACGTCGTGCTGCTACATATCAACGAGTATCCGATCGAGCGCGCCGGCGAGGTGTTCGATACGCTCGGCCTGTTGCGCCAGGAGGGCAAGATCGGCGGCTTCGGCTGGAGCACCGATCACCGCGAACGGCTTGCCGCCTACGCGCCGCGCGAGGGCTTCGTCGCCGTAGAGAACGACTTCAATGTGTTTACCCCGGCGAACGGGCTGATGGCCGTTGCGGCGCGCGAGAACCTCGTCTCGTTCAGCCGGCTGCCGCTGGCAATGGGGTTGCTCACCGGCAAATACACGCCGGCCATGCGGCTGCCCACCAACGATGTGCGCGGCGGCAATGCCGAATGGATGGTATTTTTCAGGGATGGCGCCGCCAACCCGCATTATCTGTCAAGGCTCTCGGCAATCCGCGACCTGCTCACCTCGGGCGGACGCACGCTTGCGCAGGGCGCGCTCGGCTGGATCCTCGCCAAGTCGGCAATCGCCCTGCCGGTTCCCGGCTTCACGCGGCCCGAGCAGGTCGAGGACAATCTCGGTGCGCTGGAAAAAGGGCCGCTGCCGGCAGCGGTGATGGCCGAGATCGACGCCGTGCTGAAAATTGCCGAGACTGCTTAGGGTGTGGCGAATCCGAAATTCGCATTGGCGATAACGCGGCCTTCAGTGGCGCAATAGACAAAGACGGAGCGGCGGACACGCTCGAGTTGAAGGTCCGCCGCTCCGGTTTTCAGATCAAAGAGTGATGCTGCCACGGGAGATGGGTGGCGAGCTGCGCTTGAGCTGCGCCGCCGACCGCGTCGCTGTCGAGAGAGAGCGACCCGGTTGAGCTGTCAACGATGATGTGGTGGGAACCATCATCCGTGGCCGTACCAGCAGGAGACGCATGCAATGAAAGCCCGCCCGACTTAAGCTCGGCAAGAGCGGCTTGATCGAGGTGGAGCTTGTCCTGAAGCTTGCTGAAGTCGAAGGCATCGTTGCCTCCGTGACCCGACATGATCTCGGCGGCGGCGCCGTTCTTTGCCTGGGCCCCGACATTTTCACCGCTCTGGACGGTCTGGGCGAACCCATGGCCGGTCAGGTTGGTTGCCGTTCTGTCGGAGTGATTGTTGGTGGCGAGAAACTCCGAGCCGGCAGAAAGAGCATGGCTCAACACAGCCAGCACCCGGTCAACGCCGCTGCCCAAATCGTCCATCTTGTTGCCGCCAGTGTCGACATGGGAGGTGTCGTTGCCGCTATGGCCCGCCATTTCGTCGGTGCTTGCACTTGCATGGGAGGCATCACTGGTGGCCTTTCCGTGACTGGCCGTGCGGTGGGAAGTCGCAGCTCCAGCAGAATTACTATCGCTAGTGCTGGCGTCGGAAGGGGCGATGGCGGTAGCAGTCGCAGTAGAAGTGCCATGGCTGGTCTTGGAGTCGGAGGCGGCCACAGTAGAGCTATTATCGGCAGCGGTGGCAGTGGAAGGCACAGTTGCAGTGGAACTGCTATCGCCCGTCGCGGCTTCGGAAGAGGCCGCGGCAGTCGAACTGCTATCGCCGGTGGCGTCATGGGAAGGGGCCGTGGCAGTCGAACTGATATCGCCGGTGGCGTCATGGGAAGGGGCAGTCGCAGTCGAACTGCTATCGCTGGCGGTGGCGTCGGAAGGGGCCGTAGCAGTCGAACTGATATCGCCGGTGGCGTCATGGGAAGGGGCAGTCGCAGTCGAAGTGTTGTCGCCGGTGGCGTCATGGGATGGGGCAGTCACAGTCGAACTGCTATCGCTGGCGGCGGCATCGGAAGGGGGTGTCGCGGCAGCGCTGCCGTCGCTGGTGTCGGAAGGTTCGGCCCCGGTGGTAGCGAGGTTGTGCTCCCGGAAAACGGCTTGCAATTCGGAGGAGCTTTCAAGCGCGGTGTCGCCGTTCTGCGTTCCCCATTTGTAGGTGTAGTCGA